>CALLFD010000037.1 GCA_937997605.1 uncultured Collinsella sp.
CAGCATTTGGGGACCTCCGATCGAGTCGTCGGCCGCCCGCGCACGGAATGCGTCGTAAGGGTATTTTACTGCGAGCACTCGCACTTACAGCTGGTAAACGCAATATTTGCAAACATTTGTTCGCTAATCATACGCTCAATCATACGAGCGACGGCGCCCCGGCTGCGCTGTTCAAAAAGAACGGGGCAAACTCCAGTGCGGAGTCTGCCCCGAAAAGAGAATGGCAAAGCAAGAATGTCGATGGACGAGAAAGGTGTCCGCAAGTCTCATGGCCACCACATTCCACCCGCCAAAGGGATGGGTGAGCGAGCGCTACTCCTGCTCGGACTCCTCAGCCTGCTTACGGCTGCGGATGAGGTGCGCCACGCCGATGCACAGCACCGCGCCACCAGCGATCCAAGTGAAGGTCACGCCGTTGAGACCGGTGAGGGGGAGGCCATTGCCCTGCTTGTTTTTGACAATCAAAACAGCAGTACCGTTGTCCGTGTTGGTCGTGTCAACCTTGACCAAATTGGAACCCATGGTGCTCGTCTTGACCGTGAGCTTGTTTTCTCCCACACCCTCTGCGTTGTCGAGGCCAGTGGCTTTGATGTTGAAGGTGAAATCGGGGATGGTGTTGTAGCCGGCGAGCGTATGGGTTTCCTTGACGGTGTAGGTGCCGGCATCGAGACCCTCGACGTTAATCTCACCGGAGTCGGTGGTCGTGAACTCATAAGGCATAGCACCGAGGGAGCCATCATCCTGGACATACTTGTCCTTGGATCCAGTATCGTCGGGAGTAGTGGCACAGATGGTGAACCTTACGCCGGTAAGCGCCTTATTCTCATCAGTCGCGTCCTTCTTGACGAGCTTGAGCGCATAGGTGTAGTCGCGCACGGTGTCGGACACAGACTCACCCTTGGTATCGTGGCCAGGGTTGTTGGAGTAGATGAGCTTGACGGTGTTGGAGTTGCCCGTGCCACCGACAGCAACATGCTGGGACTTCTTCGGGTCGAGCTTGGCGCTGTACGTGACAACGACCCTTGTGTTCACGCCAAGAGTGACACCGGCCTTCCCGGCGGCAGCCTTAAGATCGTCAAACTTTACGCTCAAGACCATCTTGCCATTTGAATCGGGAGACACGGTCACAGAAGTAGGCGTGATAGGAGTCTCATCAATCACGGCCTTGACAGAGGACTTATCAACAGTCAAACCGGCAGACGGCTCATCGTAAAACTCATAATAGTAGGTGCCGAACGTGTCGACATTGTTTGCAACCGTGCCGGTCAGCTTGTACTGAACGGTCTGACCCATCTGGGAGTCCGCCTTGTCCGCCCACCCGACGCTCGTAGCATCGTCCTTGATCTTCTTCGTCACGGTCGGGATGCTCGTCTTCTCGGTAACGCTCACTGCGTCGCCGCCCACGACCGCAAAGATCGGCGAGGTGCCGGTCTGCTTCTTATCGGCGTAATCGTCCTTGGTTCCAATCGAAGAGGTATCGGTCAGGAAGAGGTAGTAGCCCTTGCTCGTGGCAGTAAAGGGGGTGCCAGCATCAAAACCCACGCCAGTCGCGGGCACGTCCTTCTCGACGGCCAGGGCAATCTTATTGAGAAGATCGTCCTTCTTCACGACCGCGGTAGGAGTGGTATCCATGATCGCCTCAGAAAGGTAGTCGGCGACCTCCTGCGCGGTCGACGAATTGGTGATGCCTGGCGCGTTTTCAGACGCAAGGACGCCGCGAACGGCATCCCTCGCTTGGTCGCTCGCCCAGTCGACGTTGGACGCGACCTTCTGCCCGTCCTTGTCCACGACATCGGCCTTAAAGATCTGATATGCCTTGAACTTGGTGGCTCCATTGTTCTCGTTCTGCGTGATCGTGATCGTATCGTCGCCCTCCGCAGCAAACGCCATGGTCACCGGGGCCATAACTCCGCCGAAGCTCAGCGCTGCTGTGAGGCCGGCGGTTACTGCCAGGCGTGCGATGTTCTTGTTCATGCTC
>CALLFD010000038.1 GCA_937997605.1 uncultured Collinsella sp.
CACATGCCGCCGGCGGGCCACTACGGCGACGTCGAGAAGGAGATCGGCCGCGTGGTCGTTCAGCTCTGCGGTCCCGACTTTAAGTATATGAATGGCGAGACCGTCACCCTCGAGGGTGGCATGGGACAGCGGCCTTAGGGGTTACGCGGTTTTACCAAACCGCGTAACGGCTCGACGCTGCGCGGTCACCAAAGCGACAACTTGTCATTCAAAGAGGGCGGCATGACCAGAAGGTCTATGCCGCCCTCTTTTCATGCCAATTTGTTCGCTCTGGCGACCGCTCGCTGACGTCGCCAGAGCATCGGCGTTGCCTTGGCTGTTGGAGATGATCTCGTAGTCGTTGGGGACGTTCTTAAATGACTAGTCATAAGGGACACTCTTGCCGGCACTTGGGGACAGTTCCTAAGTGCCGGCAGATTGGGACATTCCTTTGCAAGATGGCGCTGAAGACTGTCCCCAACGACCGGCTTGGGAACCTGATCTTAATGCACTAGTTTCTGTCGAGTCGGTGCTTCTTGCGGGTTGCCCGTATAATGGTTTGCGTATGAACCGCAACCAAGGAGTTCCAGTTTATGGACCAGAGCCTTTTTAAATTCGACCTGATCGCCGAGGATCCGACGACGCACGCGCGCGCCGGCGTGCTGCACACCCCGCACGGCGATATCGAGACGCCGATCTTTATGCCCGTGGGCACCAAGGCAAACGTCAAGGGCATCCCTACCGAGACCGTCAAGCAGCTCGGTGCCCAGATCGTGCTTGCCAACACCTATCACCTGTCCATGCGTCCCGGCGAGGACACCATTGCCGAGCTGGGCGGCCTGCACAAGTTTATGAACTGGCACGGCCCCATTCTTACCGACTCGGGCGGCTTCCAGGTGTTCAGCCACAACGACGCCGTCAAGCTCACCGACGAGGGCGTGCGCTTTATCGTCAACGATTACGACGGCCGCCATGTGTTCTGGACGCCCGAGGACAACATGGAAATCGCCATGAAGCTCGGCTCCGACATCTGCATGCAGCTGGACCAGTGCCCGGGCTATCCCGCCACGCGCGCCTACGTTGAGCGCGCCGTTGAGCTGTCGAGTATGTGGGCCGAGCGCTGCTATAAGGCGCATACCCGCGATGACCAGGCGCTCTTTGGCATCGTTCAGGGCGGCATGCATCTGGACCTGCGCCTGCGCTCGCTGCGCCATCTGGAGGAGTGCGGCGACTTCCCGGGTTACGGCATCGGCGGCTATTCGGTGGGCGAGGACCACGAGACCATGTTCGAGACGCTGGCGCCGCTGGTTTCCGAGTACATGCCTAAGCACAAGCCGCGCTACCTCATGGGCGTCGGCAACCCTACCACGCTCGTGCGCGGCGTGGGAGTGGGTATCGACATGTTCGACTGCGTGCTGCCGACGCGCACCGGCCGCATGGGTACGGCGTTCTCCAGTGAAGGTCGCCTTAACTTCCGCAACGCGCGCTTTGCGCACGACGACGGCCCTATCGACCCCACCTGCACCTGCCCGGTGTGCACGGGCGGCTACAGCCGTGCGCTCATCCGTCACATGGTCACGCAGAAGGAGATGCTCGGCGGCATTCTGCTGTCGATGCACAACATCTACTACCTGCTCAACCTTATGCAGCGTGCCCGCCAGGCCATTATCGAGGGCCGCTACGGTGCGTTCGTGAGCGACTGGATGAACAGCCCTGCGGCGGTGGATTACTAAGAGCCGCGACTGCTGACCGATGCCTTGCAAGCACTTGATGCATCGTGGGTACCATACCGAATAGTTGATGTTCGGGCGGGTGTTTGACGCATGGCGTCGACCCCGCCCGTTTCTATTTTCGATAGGAGTACCCATGATTAAGAATGAGAACGTGGAGGGCGAGCCCGCCTACGACGAGACGTACCGCCGCGGCCCCGTGGTCATGCGCGGCCCCATGATTCCTAAGGACAACACCTACGCCAATCTTCTGGCGCCCGAGGATTCAACCGACTGGCTGCACGCCGACCCGTGGCGTGTGCTGCGCATTCAGGCAGAGTTTGTCGATGGCTTTGGCGCGCTTGCCGAGCTTGGTCCTGCAGTGACCATCTTCGGCAGTGCCCGCACGCCCAAGACCGATCCGCTCTACAAGGCGGCGCGCACGGTCGGTCGCAAAATCGCCCAGCGCGGCGTGGCGGTTATCACTGGTGGCGGTCCCGGCATCATGGAAGCGGCCAACAGGGGAGCGGCGAGTGTCAACGGCAAGTCAGTTGGCCTGGGCATTGAATTGCCGCACGAGCATGGGCTCAATAAATACGTGAACCTCGGCATGGACTTCCGTTACTTCTTTGTGCGCAAGACCATGTTCGTCAAATACAGCTCGGGCGCCATCGTGTTTCCCGGAGGTTTTGGTACGCTCGACGAAATGTTCGAGGTGCTCACGCTGGTGCAGACACACAAGGTCAAGCGCATGCCGCTCGTGCTGGTGGGCACCGAGTACTGGCAGGGCCTATTCGACTGGCTTAACGGTCCGGTGATGGACGCCGGTATGATCAGCCCGCTCGATCCAGACCTCGTCCACATCACCGACGACCTCAACGAGGCCGTCGACATTGCCCTAAGTGGGTTGATGTAGAGTAGCTAAAATGGGACGGGGCTAAAAAGACTGGTCCGAGACGTTTGATACCAGCCTTTTTAGCCTCGTCCCAAATGAACTGCTTCTAAGTTGCGGTGGAATAGGGATTGATTTGCGGCTAATAAGCCAAAACAGTCCCTATTTCACCGCAAGTGGTAAAGGTGCCCCTAGTGGATGGACTGGTAGCGGGGGCAGTAGCTGATGGCGATGGCATCGACGCCTACATGGGTGGCGATGGTGCAGCCGATGGGGCCGGTGCCGGCGTCTACATAGTCTTGGCCTGCGAGTGCTTGGCTGACGAGCTCCTGCTCCTCGGCAGCACCGGTCGTGAGCACGCGCACGCTGGAGCCCGGATGCTCGGCCAAAAATGCGAGGCAATCGGCCATGGTGTTGGCAACGATGCGCTTGGCGCCGCGGCCCTTCTTGATGGCCTTGATCTCGCCCGATTTCCACTCCGGCGAAACGGCCAGGCGAATGTTGAGCATCTGCGTCAGCTGGCCGGCGAGCTTGGGCGCGCGGCCGTTCTTGACCAGGTTCTCGAGTGTGCGCGGAATCAGCAGCAGATGGGCGTCGGGCAGCGTCGCGCGGATCTGCGCCTCGGTCTCGTCCAGGCTGCGGCCATCTTCGCGCATGGCCCGCGCGTACTCCACCAGCAGGCCCTCGGCACCCGAGCCAGTGCGCGAATCGATGCAGCGCACGTCGAGCTCGTGGGTCTCGGCGACCAGGCATGCGTTGGAATAGCAGGCGGACCATTCGCTGCACAGCGAGATAAAGATCGCGCTGTCGTGGCCGTCAGCACGCACGCGGTCAAAGAGTGCCTTGAACTCGCCGGCACTCGGCTGCGAGGTGTGCGGCAGTTGCTCGGAGCCGGCCATGCGCGCGACGTACTCCTGGGCGGTAATCTGTACCTGGTCGAGCAGGTCCTCGCCCTCGATAATCACATGCAGCGGAATCACGTAAATGCCGAGCTCTTGAGCGCTGGCGGGGGAGATGTCCGACGTGGAGTCGGTTATGATGGCAAAAGACATAATTGCACCTTTCGTTGGGGCGCTTGCGCGCCGCCTTCTTAGAGCAAAGTGCGACAAGTATAGTGGAGTTGCTCTACATTGCTAGGTTCAATTGTTGAATAGTCAACAGTTTGAAGTGACGGTGTGGAAATCATCAACTGGGGAAGAGGGATGCCGATGGCAGCGCTGGAGATATGCAAGCGGCCGGTTGTGCTGTTTGATTTTGACGGCACGGTGGCAGATACGGGTCGGGCGGTGATGACCTCGACGCGCAAGACGCTTGCCGCGCGCGGGTTTTCGGAGGCGCAGATGGGTGACCTGCGCCGCATGATCGGGCCGCCCCTGTGGAAGAGCTTTCACGACTTTTATGGCTTCTCCCGCGAGGAGTCGCTTGTGGTGGCTGACGAGTACCGTGCCTTTTTTGATGAGCTGGGACCGGAAGAGTACCCCGTGTTCGATGGGATCCCCGAGCTGCTGGATGGGTTGGCCGCTCAGGGCAAGCGTATGGCCGTGGCGACGTCACGCATGGAGGCAAAGTGCATTGACATGGTGGGCGAGCTGGGGCTTTCGCAGTTTGAGGCGGTGGTTGGCATGAATCCACCGCAGGGGCGCGAGACCAAGGCCGATTCGGTTCGCGACGCGTTGGCGGCCTTGGGTGCGGCCGCGGACGATGCCGTGATGATCGGCGATCGCTTTAACGATGTGGAGGGCGCGCACGCAATGGGCGTACCGTGCATTGGTATCTATTCGGGCGCGGCGGCGCCGGGTGAGCACGAGGCGGCGGGTGCCGATGCAGTGGTGCACTCGGTGGCCGAGCTTGCTAAACTTTTCGCTATCTAATAGACGCAATGTGAGGGGCGGGCGTACCCGTCGCTCATTGGTAAGGAGGTCGTCCATGAATCAGGTGGAGCAGAGCGTTACCGAGTATGTCGACGAGGTCTGGGAGGACGTCGTCGCCGATATCGAGCAGCTGGTGAGTTATCCGTCCGTGGCCGTTGCTGCCGATGCGGAGCCCGGCACGCCGTTTGGCCGCCCGGTCCGTGACGCGCTCGATTGCGCGCTCGGCATCGCGCAGAAGCTCGGCTACCAGACGAGCGACGACGAGGGCTATGTGGGAATCGCCGATATCCCGGGTCGCGGCGACAAGCAGCTCGCGACCATCTGCCACGTGGACGTGGTGCCCGCCGGCCCCGGCTGGAACACCGACCCGTTTGCGATGGAGCGTCGCGAGGGCTGGCTGCTCGGCCGTGGCGTGATTGATGACAAGGGTCCGGCGGTGTTGTCGCTCTACGCCGGTGCCTACCTGCTCAAGCACGGCATTGTGCCGCGCTATACCTTCCGCGCGCTGCTGGGCTGCGATGAGGAAGTGGGCATGTCCGACGTTCACCATTATCTGGAGAACCACGCAGACCCTGACTTTCTGTTTACGCCCGATGCCGAGTTCCCGGTCTGCAATGCCGAGAAGGGCCAGTTTGGGGCGACGTTTGTGAGCCCCAAGATCGACGGCGTCCGCATCGTATCGTGGAGCGGCGCCGAGGCGAGCAACGCCATTCCGTCGCAGTCTATCTGCGAGCTTGCGATTGCCGCCGATGAACTGCCGGCGCCCATTGAGAACGCCGACCGCCTGGAGATCACGGCGCTTGAGAACGGCCATGCCCAGATTTTCGCGCACGGTATCGGTGGCCATGCTTCGATGCCCGAGGGGACGATCAACGCCGTCGGCCTGATCGTGACGTACCTGCGCGAGGCCGAGGACGCGTTTGGTGCCCGTGACGAGCGCCTGCTGACGCCTGCCGAGCACGAGTTCGTCAAGTTCCTGGCCTTTGTACATGCAGACGCCTATGGCCGCGGCCTGGGTATCGATGCGACGAGCTCGGCGTTTGGCCCGCTTACCTGCAACGCTGGCGTCATCCGCGTGGCGGATGGCCATATTGAGCAGGTCATCGACGTGCGCTTCCCCGACAGTACGAGTGCCGATACCATCCGCGAGCAGCTCGAGCCGCTTGTGGGGCGCTTTGACGTGACGTGTCGCGTGGGTCATGCAAAGGTGCCGTTCTCGGTCTCTGCCGATGATCCGGCCGTGAAGGCGCTTATTGATACCTATAACGAGTTTACGGGCAAGCATGCTGAGCCCTTTGCCATGGGCGGCGGCACGTACGCGCGCAACTTTGCCCGCGCCGTCTCGTTTGGCCCCGAAGAGACCGGCCTGGAACTGCCCGCGTGGGGCGGCCAGATGCACGGCCCCAACGAGTGCGCCAACGAGGAACAGCTCAAGCAGGCGCTCAAGATCTATATCGTGGCAATCTTAAAGCTCAACGAGTTGGAGCTTTAGGGTTGCGCGGTTTTACCAAACCGCGCAACGGCTCGACGCTGCAAACCCGCCAGAGCGGCAATCTGCCTTTCAACTTCGGCGGCATGACCAGAAGGTCAATGCCGCCTCGTTTCAAGGCACCTTGCTCGCTCTGGCGGGTTTTCGCTGTCGTTGCCAAAACATCGGCGTTGCTGGGGTAGTCATTGGGTGTCACTTGGGGACGTTCCTTTTAATATGAGCAGGACATTGTCAAGAGGCAAAATCGG
>CALLFD010000039.1 GCA_937997605.1 uncultured Collinsella sp.
CCGACTACCCGGCCGAGATCAAGGCGTTCTACATGCGCATGAACGAGGACGGCAAGACCGTTGCCGCCGCCGACTGCCTGGTTCCCGGTATCGGCGAGATTATCGGCGGCTCCCAGCGCGAGGAGCGCCTGGATCTGCTCGAGGCCCGCATCAAGGACCTGGGCATGAATCCCGAGCAGTACAAGTACTACCTTGACCTGCGCCGCTACGGTTCCTGCAAGCACGCCGGCTACGGTCTGGGCTTCGAGCGCTTGGTCATGTATCTGACCGGCGTGGGCAACATCCGCGACGTCCTGCCGCACCCGCGCACCGTGGGCAACGCCGACTTCTAATTGTCGAACGCTAGCTCGCGTCGCCACACGCCAACGCTCATCGCACAAGCGTCTCTCGACATCGGTCGAGAGACGCTTTTTTCAACAGCATCCGTCAAGCTTTTGGCAAGTTTTTGGTCAGTTGAGCAGGGCTGTTGAAAACTCGACCCGCCGTTTGCCGACGACTACCGACCGCCCAGAGCGCCCTGCGCCCCTGGGAAAGCCCCGCGTCCTAGGCTCCATACCGTCGCCACCCAAAACGGAAAGGACGTGGGCACGATGACCGAAGCCGCTGTTGAAACCTACGACACCACGACGAGAGGCGCCGCCTCGATGGCAGCCTATCGCGCCGTTCGCATCCTGCAGCTCTTGAGCGAAAACACCGGCGAAGACAAGGCCATGCTTTCCGATGAGTTGATCCGGCGCCTCGCCCATCCCGACGACCCCACCCGCATGCCCATCTCGGCGGCGCGGCGCAGCATCTACACCGCCATCTCCGCGCTTCGCCATGCCGGATATGAGATTGAATACAAACGCGGCGTTGGCTACAAACTTCTTACCCGTCCGCTCACCGATGAAGAGATCATCCGGCTCCACGGTATGGTCATGCGCAACCGCTCCACGCCTATCGCTATCCGCAAGAGCATGGCGCAGCACTTAGTTGCCATGGCGAGTGCCGACGTTCGCGGCTACCTCGATACACCCGAACCCGTTCCGAGCGCAGGCAGCAAGGCTACCAAGGCAACACGCACGCCCATCAAGCGTATCGACACGTGCGAGCTCGTCGAGCAGGCCATCGACCACGGAACCACGGTGAGTTTTGATATTTCGAGCGTCACGAC
>CALLFD010000040.1 GCA_937997605.1 uncultured Collinsella sp.
TATTACGAGCCCCAGATGGGGCTTTTTGTTGCTGATACTGTTTGTGCTCTGGTGCTTGCCGCCATTGACCTGGCGTTCCCCATTATCCTGCGCAATTTGACCGGTGGGCTTTTTACTCAGGGTCAGGCTGCCATTATGCAGGCGCTCGGCATGATCGCGGTGGGCTTGGTGCTGATGTATGCTGTCCGCTGCGCCTGCCGCTACTTTGTGAGCTATTGGGGTCACGTGATGGGCGCGCGCATGGAGTCCAAGATGCGCGAGGACCTGTTCGACCAGTATGAGCGCTTTAGCTTTGCGTACTTCGACCGCAACAGTTCGGGCGACATGATGAGCCGCGTGGTCAACGACCTGTTCGATATCTGCGAGGCGGCGCACCACGTGCCCGAGTGGATCATCATCTGCGGTATCGAGATTATCGGCTCGTTTGTGATCCTCTTTACCATCGCCCCGGTGCTGGCGCTCGCCATGGCCGTGGTGACGGCGGCGTTTGCGGTCATCATGTTTTGGCAAAACATGCGTATGCGCGAGGTCTTTAGCGACAACCGCAAAAAGATCAGTGGCATCAATGCGCAGCTGCAGGATTCGCTGGCGGGCATGCGCGTGGTCAAGAGCTTTGCCAATGAGGAGACCGAACGCTTCAAGTTCCGCGCCTCCAACAATCGCTATCTTTCGTCCAAGGAGAACATGTATCACGCCATGGGCGTCTATACCGCGACGTATGGCCTGCTCTCTGGTGTGCTCTATGTGATCGTGGTGCTGCTGGGCGGCTGGCTGGTCGCCCAGGGACAGCTGCAGGCGGTCGATATGGCGACCTTTGCACTCTATATTTCGCTGTTCTGCACGCCGCTCGAGACACTCGTCAATTCGGCCGAAACGTATCAGAAGGCTATCGCCGGCTTTAAGCGTATGGACGAGGTGCTCTCGACGGCGCCGGATATCCAGGACAAGCCGGGCGCTACGGATCTGCAGGTGACTGCCGGCGCCGTGGAGTATCACGACGTGTGCTTTAACTACGAGGATGTTGAGCTGGGCGAGGGCGATGCCGACGAGCGTCCTGTTATCGACCACATGGACCTGTCTATCAAGCCCGGCCAGACCATCGCGCTGGTTGGCCCCTCGGGCGGCGGCAAGTCCACGACCTGTTCGCTGCTGCCGCGCTTTTATGACGTGGCTACCGGATCCATTAGCATCGACGGTCAGGACGTGCGCGATGTGACGCAGCAGAGCCTGCGCCGCGCCATCGGCCTGGTGCAGCAGGATGTCTACCTGTTTGACGGTACGATTGGCGAGAACATCGCCTACGGCAAGCCGGGTGCTACGGCAGAAGAGATCTCCGAGGCCGCTCGCCGCGCCAACATCGATGCCTTTATCGAGTCGCTTCCACAGGGCTATGACACGGTCGTGGGCGAGCGCGGCAGCCGTCTTTCGGGCGGACAGAAGCAGCGCGTTGCCATCGCGCGCGTGTTTCTCAAGAACCCCAAGATCCTGATTCTGGACGAGGCGACGAGTGCTTTGGATAACGAGAGCGAGGAGGCGGTGCAGGAGTCGCTCGAAGAGCTGGCACGCGGCCGCACCACGATTATCATCGCCCACCGTCTCTCGACCATTAAACACGCCGATGAGATTGCGACCGTTGAGCATGGTCGCGTTGTGGAGCGTGGCACGCACGAGGAGCTTCTCGCCCGTGGCGGCACCTATGCCCGTTACTATCGAATGCAGTTCGAAGGTGCGCGTGCGCACGAGCTCGACTGATTGATATGACAGGAAGTTTATGGCTGACAAGAACCCTTTGACTCCGGAAGAAGTGACGGAGTTATTCTCCGAAATCGATGCATCCGGTGTCTTGGATCCCACGCTTGCCAAAAAGCGAACCGAGCGCATGCGTGAGAAGGAGGCTGCGGCCAAGCGCGGTGACAAAGCGGCGCTGGCGCAGCTGCGCAGCGAGGACCGCGCGAGCCAGGCAAAACATATCGACCCGCTGTCCGAGGACGATCCTTCGGGTTCGCAGGTGAGCCATACCATTACGAAGACTGCCATGGCCGTGGTTATCGGCATCTTGGTGCTGATCGTGGGCATGCAGATTGGCTACGGCGTGATGCGTCGTCTGAACACCGCCAACCTGTCCGAGAGCGTTTCGGTCGATACCGTTTCGACGGCGCTGAAGGGCGGCCTTGAGTGGGGCAACGGCTTTACGCAGTTCCCGCTCGACTTTACCGTCGATGAAGCCGATGAGCGTACGGGCACGGTCGAGGTGACGGTGTTGGACACATCGTCTGCCAACGAGCTCGAGCTGCTGTCCAACGGGCAGATTCAGGCCGCGGCGCTTGCGACCAACGCGTTGCTCAACGATAAGATCGACCGCGTGGTGTATAACGTTCACGCCTATATCGACGAGGATAGCAATATTCAGCACGATTCCTTCTTTGGCATGTTCCCCGCGCGGGGCCACCAGAGCGCCATCCTGACGTTCGTGTGGACCAAGAGCTCATCCAACGCCACGAATATCGACTGGAAGATGCGCATCGTGAGTATGGATGACACCATCGCCGAGCGCATTCAGAAGCAGGTGAACTCGGTGTCGTCGTTGATTGAGGACCCGGTGGTGAGCCAGACCAAGATTGACGAGGAAAAGGACGAACGTGACCTGGAACATCGTCTGCATGGCCGCGAGATTTTCCGCGGCGGCAAGCCCGATCGCTCACCGTCCGATCTGCTGGAACAGGACAAGAAAAAGTAAGAGGCCATCATCCCGCGTGAGCCACAAGCCCACGCGGGATGATTTTTCTGGGACGGGGATTAAAAAATCATTATGCATAGAAAGTCATAATTATCATTTCGTAAACATTTCGATGAAATTAACGCCATGAGGCATGCTTGCGGTTACAATACCGCGAGGCCTAACTACACACCTTTAAGCCGGTCCTGTGAGACCGGGAAGGAGAATTATGGCGAACAACCATACCGCGGGCGCTGCCGCCCGCACCTTCGCGCCCAGCGAGCTTTGCCAGCGTATGCTGACCAAAACCAGCAAGGGCACCTGCGGTCCCTGCATCCTGTATCTTGAGGATGGGACCATTTTTTATGGACGTGCATGCGGCGCCGCGGGCACCGCGACCGGCGAAGTCTGCTTCAACACCTCGCTCGAGGGCTACTTTGAGGTCATGACCGACCCGAGTTATGCCGGCCAAATCGTAACCATGACCTATCCGCAGATCGGCAACTACGGTATCGACGAGACCGACGTCCAGTCGGCCTTCCCCGGCGACGCCGTGCGCCCTGCGAGCGCTCCGGCTATGCGCGGCATGATCGTTCGCGATATGTGCGCCACGCCTTCTAACTGGCGCTCGGCCGTCAGCGTGCCGGAGTACCTGCGCGCTCACGGCATCGTCGCTATCGAGGGTGTCGACACCCGCGCTCTGGTGCGCCATCTGCGCGACAATGGTTCCAAGATGGGCATTATCTCGACCGAGGTCTTCGACGTCGACGAGCTTGCCGAGCGTCTGGCCGCGGCGCCCACGCTGGTAGGAGAGAACCTGGTCAAGACCGTGAGTTGCCCCGCGCCTCACGGGTTTGTGACCGCCGACCTGCCTGCCACGCATGACTTTGCGCTTGCCCCTGCCGCTCCTGCCCGCCACAAAGTGGTCGCCTACGACTGCGGCGTCAAGCGTGGCATTCTGGAGGGCCTCGTCCGCGCCGGCTGCGACCTTACCGTCGTGCCGTGGGATACGCCCGCTCAGCAGGTACTCGACATGAACCCCGATGGCGTCTTTTTGTCCAACGGCCCCGGCGACCCCGACGCCGTGGTGGAGACCTACGAGCAGGTGCAGCAGCTGATCGGCAAGGTGCCGGTCTTTGGCATTTGTCTTGGTCACCAGATGATCAGCCTGGCCTGCGGCGCCCAGATGGAAAAGCTTAAGTTCGGTCACCGCGGTGGCAACCAGCCGGTCATGAACCTGGTAAGCCGTCGCGTGGAGATCACCGCGCAAAACCATGGCTTTGGCCTGCTATTCCCCAGCTTGGGTAAGCTTGTCCCCGAGCTTTCCGGCGGCGAGACCGAGCGTGCGGCCGATGGAGATCTGCGCGTCTGGGTGCGCCGCGGAATCGCGCCGGTCGTGATGAACGAGCGCTTCGGCCGCATTCGCCTGACGCACGTGAACCTCAACGACGGCACCGCCGAGGGCATCCAGCTGCTCGATGCCCCGTGCTTCTCGGTCCAGTACCACCCCGAGGCTTCGCCTGGCCCCACCGATGCCCACTATCTCTTTACCGCCTTTACGCGACTCATGGACGGCGAGGAGAACTACCTGGACATCGACACCGCGAAGGACCGCCTGGCTGGCTGGAATTTCGCCGAGACCGCCGCGACCGAGACCGAGGAGAACTAACATGCCGAAACGTACTGACATCAAGCGCATCCTCGTCATTGGCTCGGGCCCCATCGTTATCGGCCAGGCCTGCGAGTTCGACTACTCCGGCGCCCAGGCCTGCAAGGTGCTCAAGGAGGATGGCTTTGAGGTCATCCTGGTCAACTCCAACCCGGCGACCATCATGACCGACCCGGGTCTTGCCGACCGCACCTATGTCGAGCCCATCACCGCCGAGTTTATCGAGCGCGTGATCAAGAAAGAGCACCCGGACGCGCTGCTGCCCACGCTGGGCGGCCAGACCGGTCTGAACGCCGCCGTCGAGCTGGCGAAAGACGGTACGCTCGACAAGTACGGCGTCGAGATGATCGGCTGCGACCTGGCCGCCATCGAGCGCGGTGAGGATCGCAAGCTCTTTAACGAGGCCATGGCCGAGATCGGCCTGGAGGTCGCGCGCTCGGGCTATGCCTACAGCGTGGCTGACGCCGAGGCTATCGCCGAGCGCGTGGGCTATCCCTGCGTACTGCGCCCGAGCTTTACCCTCGGCGGCGCCGGCGGCGGCATCGCTCACACCCACGAGGAGCTCGTCTCCATCGTGAGCCAGGGCCTGGAGCTCTCGCCCGCCCACGAGGTGCTGGTCGAGGAGTCCATCGAGGGCTGGAAAGAGTACGAGATGGAGGTCATGCGTGACCACGCCGGCAACGGCATCATCGTGTGCTCCATCGAGAACCTCGACCCCATGGGCGTGCATACCGGCGACTCCATCACCGTGGCGCCGGCGCAGACGCTCTCCGACCTTGAGTATCAGCGCATGCGCGTGGCCTCGCTCGCCATTCTGGAGAAGATCGGCGTCGAGACCGGTGGCTCCAACGTGCAGTTTGCCGTGAACCCCAACACTGGCCGCCTGATCGTCATCGAGATGAACCCGCGCGTGAGCCGCTCGTCCGCCCTCGCTTCCAAGGCCACGGGCTTCCCCATCGCCAAAGCTGCTGCTCGCCTGGCCGTGGGCTATACGCTCGACGAGATCGTCAACGACATCACCAAAGCAACGCCCGCCTGCTTTGAGCCCACGATCGACTACTGTGTGGTCAAGGTGCCGCGCTTTGCCTTCGAGAAGTTCAAGGGTACCGACCCCACGCTCACCACGCGTATGAAGGCCGTGGGCGAGATTATGGCGATCGGCCGCACCTTTGAGGAGGCCTTTGGCAAGGCCATGCGCTCGCTGGAGGACGGCCACCAGGGCATTTGCGCCGGTGGAAAGGAGGGTGCCGACAAGCTGGGCGACGACGAGCTTGCTCAGGCCGTGGCAACCCCGACCGAGCATCGCATCTTCTTTGTGGTCGAGGCCCTACGCCGTGGCTGGGACATCGCTCGCATCCATGCCATCTGCGGTATCGATCCGTGGTACCTCAACCGTATCAACGATATGGTGCAGGTCCAGGAGAGCATCCGCGGCCTGCGTGTGGAGGATATCGACGCCGACGCGATGCGCCTGCTCAAGCAGTACGGCACGAGCGATGCCGAGATCGCCGCGCTGACCGGCTCGGACGAGCGCTTTGTGCGCGCCTACCGCAAGGGCCTGGGCGTGGTTCCCAGCATGAAGACGGTCGATACCTGCGCTGCGGAGTTCTCGAGCGCCACGGAGTACCACTACAAGACGTACGAGAACATCTACCGCACGAGCCCGGATGCCAAGAAGTGCGTGGCTCCCGACGAGACCACGCCGGCGGACAAGCCCAAGGCGATGATCCTGGGCGCCGGCCCCAACCGCATTGGCCAGGGTATCGAGTTCGATTACTGCTGCGTGCACGCGAGCTACGCGCTGGCGGCCCGCGGCTTCGAGACCATCATGGTCAACTGCAATCCCGAGACCGTCTCGACCGACTATGACACGTCCGACCGCCTGTACTTTGAGCCGCTCACCTACGAGGACGTCATGGACGTTATCGATGTTGAGCGCCCCGACGGCGTCGTGGTGACGCTCGGCGGCCAGACCCCGCTTAAGCTGGCGCGCATGCTCGAGGAGAGCGGCGTGAACATCATGGGCACCAAGCCCGATGCCATCGACTTTGCCGAGGACCGCGAGCGCTTTGCCGCCCTGCTCGACAAGCTGGGCATCATGTATCCGCCGGCGGGCCAGGCCACCTCGTTTGAGGAGGCCGAGGCCGTAGCCGCGCACATCGGCTACCCGCTGCTGGTGCGTCCGAGCTACGTGCTGGGCGGCCGCGGCATGATGATCGCCTACGATGCCGAGCATCTGCGCGATTACATGGCCGAGGCTGCGCGCATTAGCCCCGACTACCCGGTGTACCTCGATCGCTTCCTGGAGGGCGCGATCGAGTCCGATGTCGACGCCCTGTGCGATGGCGAAGAGGTCTACATCGGCGGCATTCTGGAGCATATCGAGGAGGCCGGTATTCACTCCGGCGACTCTGCGACCTGCATCCCGCCGTTCAGCTTTAGCGAGAGCCTGCAGGCAAAGCTTCGCGAGACCACACGCCGCATCGCGATGGCGCTGGGCGTACGCGGCCTGGTCAACGTGCAGTATGCCATCAAGGGCGAGACCGTCTACGTGATCG
>CALLFD010000041.1 GCA_937997605.1 uncultured Collinsella sp.
GGGAAGGCGGCGCCCGGTGAGCACGTCCATCCCGCGCTTCATGATCGCTGCGCCCTCGAGCGGGAGCGGCAAGACGGTCGTTACGTGCGCGCTCCTGCGCGCGCTCGCGCGCCGCGGCCTCGCATGCGCGGCCTTCAAATGCGGCCCCGACTACATCGACCCGCTCTTTCACCGCCGCGTCGTGGGTGCGCGCTCGGGCAACTTAGACGGCTTCTTCACCGACGCCCCGACGCTGCGCGCCCTGCTCGCACGCGGCGCCGCGGGCGCGGATGTCGCGGTACTCGAGGGGGTTATGGGCTTCTACGACGGCATGGCGCCCGGCGTGGCCGACGCGAGTAGCTACCAGGTTGCGCGCGACACGGAAACGCCGGTCGTTTTAGTGGTGAACGGGCGCGGGGCGTCTTTATCGCTCGCCGCCGTAATCCACGGCATCGCCGAGTTCCTGCCTTGTGCGAACGTGCGCGGCGTCGTGCTGAACAAGACGAGCGCCGCTGCCTGCGCCTACGCGGCGCCTGCGATCGAGAAGCACACGGGCGTCGCGGTTTTGGGGAATATCCCCGCCGCCGAGGCGTTCTCGCTCGAAAGCCGGCATCTGGGGCTTGTGACCGCCGACGAGGTCGAGCAGCTCTCCGCGCGCATCGACAAGATGGCCGAGCTGGTGGAAAAGAGCGTCGACGTCGACCGCTTGCTCGAAATAGCTGCGACGGCCCCCGATATCCGCGAGAAACCTTACCGGTTGGAGCCGATCGCGGGAGCGCGGCCCATCGTCGGCGTCGCGCGTGACGAGGCGTTCTCGTTCTACTACGAGGAGAACCTGCGCGCGCTCGAGGACCTTGGTTGCGAGCTGGCCTTTTTCAGCCCCCTGTGTGATAGCGAGTTGCCCCGGGGGACAAGCGCCCTCTATCTGGGGGGCGGCTACCCGGAGCTCCATGCGCGGCAGCTCTCCGAGAACGCGCCGATGCGCGAGGCGGTGCGGCGCGCGGTGGAATCCGGCATGCCGACGGTCGCCGAATGCGGTGGGTTTCTGTACCTGCAGCGCGAAATCGCCGATAGCGAGGGGCGGCTCTGGCCTGTTGCGGGCGCCCTTGAGGGCGCAAGCGAGAACGGGGGAAGGCTGTCCCATTTCGGGTACGTGGAGCTCGCTTCCCAACGCGACGGGCTCTACGGGCCGCGCGGCACACGCATCCGCGCGCACGAGTTTCACTACTGGCAGTCCACCTGCCCGGGCGGCGACTTCTGGGCGCAGAAGCCCCGGCGCGACAAGGGCTGGCCGTGCATGACGACCATCCCGTCCCTGGTGGCGGGCTTCCCGCATGTGTACTATCCCGCGAACCCCGACGTTGTGCGCGCGTTCGCATCTGCCGCGGCGTCGTTCGCAGAGAGGAGACGGCATGGCTGAAACAATCGAAACCGCGCTTGCCTGCATTCGCGAGGAAGTTGAGCGCGCGTTCTCGTCGGCGCCGGGCGCCGTGCTCGAAGCCGCGCTTTCCCGGATCGCGCCTGCAGACGAATGCGCCCGTGCCGCCGCGTACGCCGCGTGGGACTCCATCGCGCACCCCTTGGGGGGATTGGGCGACTTTGAAGACGCCGTCGCGCGTATCGCCGCAGCTCAGGGGAGCGCCGAGGTGGCCGAGTTCCCCCGCGCGCTCGCGGTATTCTTCTCCGACAACGGGGTCGTTGCCGAAGGCGTGTCGCAAAGCGGGCAAGACGTGACGCGAGCCGTCGCGCACAACATGTGCGAGGGGGCCACGAGCGCCTGCCGCATGGCGGCGTTCGCGGGTGCCGAGGTCGTGCCCGTCGACGTGGGTATGGGCCGGGGCATAGAAGACGCGCGCATGGTGCGCGCGAACGTGCGGCGGGGGAGCGGCAACATCGCGCACGGCACCGCTATGTCTCGCGATGGGGCCGTGCGCGCGATCGAGGTCGGAATCGCCGTCGCGTGCGGGCTCGCCCGCGCCGGCGTGCGCCTTCTCGCCGCGGGCGAGATGGGCATCGGCAACACGACCACCTCGGCGGCGGTGGCCGCAGTGCTCATCCGGGCGGACGCGCGGAGCCTCGTCGGGCGCGGCGCGGGGCTCTCGGACGCCTCGCTCGCGCGCAAGCGCGACGTGGTCGAGTGCGCTATCGACGCGAACTCGCCCGATCCCGCCGACCCGATCGACGTGCTCTCGAAGGTGGGCGGCTTCGACATCGCGGCGATGTGCGGCTTCTACCTGGGGGCCGCGGCCTCGAAGGCGCCGGCGCTCCTCGACGGGGTCATATCCTGCACGGCGGCCCTGTGCGCGGCGCGCCTGTGCCCTAACGCCTTGGGCTACCTCGTGGGCACCCACGCATCAAGCGAACCCGCAAGCCAGGAGCTCCTTCGCGAGATCGGCATTAAGGCACCCCTCGACGCAGGCATGCACTTGGGCGAGGGCGCGGGCGCCATGGCGTATCTGCCCCTTCTGGATTCGGCGCTGCGCGTGTACCGGGATGGGAAGACGTTCACGGCGACTGGCATGGCTGCTTACGAACATTTCGAGGCCGGGATATGACGGTGACGCTCGTTATCGGCGCCGCCGCGAGCGGCAAGAGCGCCTACGCTGAGTCCCTGTGCCTCGGGCACGACGGCCCTCGCGTGTACCTGGCAACGATGGAGTCCTTCGGGGAAGAGGGCGCCCGCCGCATCGCGCGCCATCGGGCGCTGCGCGAGGGCAAGGGGTTTTCCACCCTCGAGCGCACGCGTGACGTGGGCGCCGCAGCGCCCGGGCTTCCGCGCGGCTGCACGCTTCTTTTGGAGGACGTGGGCAACCTGGTTGCGAACGAGCTCTTCGCGGAAGGCGGCTTGTCCCCACGTGACCCCGACGCTGCGGCGCGCGAGGTGCTCGGAGGCATCGAACGGCTCGCTCAGGCCGCTGCGTATACGGTGGTGGTCACCGTCGACGTGTTCGCCGATGGGATGCGCTACGATGAAGGGACCGAGGCATGGAGGCGCGCGCTCGCGCGCGTGAACGCGGGCGTGGCGGCGCTGGCAGACCGCGCAGTCGAAGTGGTATGCGGGATTCCCGTGTGGATGAAAGGCGAAGGACCTACAAGGTGAAGATAGTAGAGGCAATCTGCGCGGCGTTCGGAACGTTCTCGCGCATCCCCGTCCCGAAATCGGCTTGGACCGATTTCGGGTCAACCCATGCTCTTGCCGCGTTTCCCCTGGTGGGCCTTGCGGAAGGCTTACTCATGACGGCGTGGGGGCACGTGGCGAACCTGCTCGGCGTGCCCGCGACCATCGTCGCGGCTGTGCTCGTGGCGCTGCCTGTGGCGGTGACGGGAGGCATCCACCTAGACGGGCTCTGCGACACCTCCGATGCGCTTGCAAGTTGGGCCCCGCGCGAACGAAAGCTCGAGATCATGCACGACCCGCGGGCGGGCGCCTTCGGGGTCATCGGTGTTGTCGTGTACCTTATTCTGCAGTTTTCCCTGTTCACCGCGCTGCCGCTTACGGCGGGGACGTTCCTCGCGCTTCTGTGCTCGCTCGTGTTCTCCCGCGCGCTTTCGGGGCTCGCCGTTGAATGCTGGCCTGCCGCGCGGGCGGACGGCATGGCCGCGGGGCTCTCGCCTTCGAAGAAGCGCGCGGCGATCGTTGTGCCGCTTTGCGCTTTCGCTGCGGCTTCGGCTGCAGGGATGGTCGCGTGCGCTCAGGCCGTCGGCGCCCTTATGGCGGTGGCGGGGCTTTTGGCGCTCGCGTGGTACCGCCATGTTGCCCTGTCCCGCTTCGGCGGGGTGACGGGGGATTTGGCCGGATGGTTTCTGCAATGGGCCGAGCTCGCGATGCTTGCCATGCTGGTGGCGGGGGGCATGCTCCTATGATGCTCGTGGTAGGTGGCGCGCATTCGGGGAAGAGGACCTTCGTGCGCGAAAAGCTCGGGTTCGCGGCGGACGATTTCGTCGACGCGGCGCAGTTTGCGGAGGGCGGCGTGCCTGCGGCTTTTGCCGGCCGTGTCGCGTACCGTGTTGAGGATCTCGTACGCGCGCTCGACGCTGACCGGGCCCTCGAGCGGCTGATCGGCTTCGACGTAGTGATTCTGCCCTTGGTCGGCTCGGGGGTCGTCCCTATGCGTGCGGAAGACGCCCAATGGCGCGAGCGCGCGGGGCGCCTGGGATGCGCGCTCGCTGCGCGCGCCGACGTCGTCGTGCGCATGACGTGCGGGATACCCCAGGTCATCAAAGGAAACCTTGCCGATGCGCCTCGAGGGACGCAGGGCGCGGGCGCGCCTTTGGAAGTCGTCTTCGTGCGCCATGGTGCCACGGCGGGCACGGAAGACCATCGCTACAGCGGGGCGGGCACCGACGAGCGCCTGTCGAGCGCGGGCGAGCGCGCTTTGCGCGACCTCGCGTGCTATCGTGACGTGTTCCGTGTTATCACGAGCGGCATGGCCCGCACCGACCAGACGGCGCGCATCCTCTTCCCGAACGCGGAGCTTATGGCGTGCCCCGGTCTGCGCGAGATGGATTTCGGCGACTTCGAGGGGCGAAGCGCCGCCGAGCTTAAAGAGGATGCGCGCTACCGCGCCTGGGTAGACTCCTGGTGCGAGTCGCGCTGCCCGCATGGCGAGGGCAAGAGCGATTTCACCCGCCGCGTCGACGCGGCGTTTAAGGAGGCGTGCGAATCGGAGCGCGCCCAGGGGAGTGGGCGCGCCGTCTTCGTCGTTCACGCGGGTACCGTGAAAGCGCTGCTCTCCGAGCTAGCTGTCCCGAAAATGGGATACTTCGACGTGCATACCGAGCCGGGCGGCGCATGGGCCGCCACCTGGGATGGGCACTGCCTTCGCGACGTTCGCCCCGCTTCGGGGGGCGATGCCCGGTGATGACGATTCTTGCCGTCGCCGTCGGGTTCGCGGCCGACCTTGCCTTCGGCGACCCGCGCTGGCTTCCCCATCCCGTCGTTGCCATGGGGCGCGCGATCACGTGGGCCGAAGGCCGCCTGCGGGGCGCATTCCCGCAAACGTCCGCGGGCACGCGCGCCGCAGGGCTTGTGCTCGCTGTGGCGCTTCCGCTTGCGTGTGGGCTTTTGACCTGGGGAATCCTGCATCTTTGCGGCATGGTTCACTCCGGCTTGCGCTTCGTGGTCGAGGCATGGGCGAGCTATCAGATTCTCGCGGCATGCGAGCTACGCCGCCAGAGCCTGACCGTGGCCCGCGCGTTCTCGAAGGGCGGCCTTGTCGCGGCGCGCGAAGCCGTCGGGCTCATCGTGGGACGCGACACGTCTGTTCTCGACGAGCAGGGCGTCGCGCGCGCCGCCGTGGAAACGGTGGCGGAGAACGCGAGCGACGGCGTCATCGCGCCGCTTTTCTACCTTATGATCGGGGGTGCGCCCTTGGGCATGGCGTACAAGGCGGTGAACACGCTCGACAGCATGGTGGGCTACAAAAACGAGCGCTACATCGACTTCGGCTGCGCCTCGGCACGCCTCGACGATGCGGCGAACTGGATTCCCTCGCGCTTATCGGCCTTGCTCATGATCGCCGTGTGCCCGATCGTCGGTCTCGACGCGCGCGGGGCGGCGCGCATCTGGCGCCGCGACAGGCGTCGCCATGCGAGCCCGAACGCGGCGCAGACCGAGTCAGCGTGCGCGGGCGCGCTCGGGCTGCGCCTGGCAGGACCCGCGGTGTATTTCGGCAAGCTCGTTGAGAAACCGACGATAGGCGACGCGTCCCGCGAAATCGAGTGGGGCGACATCGCCCGGGCGACAAGGCTCATGCTCGCCGCGTCCGTATGCGCGCTCGTCGTCTTCGGTGCCGCGCGTGCGGCGGTCGTGCTCGCCGTGGGGGCGATGGCATGAGGGAAGACCACGCCGCGCCCCGGGTTGCCGGGGGAATCCTGCGCGCCCGTGCGCATGGGGGTAGCACGCAATCGCTCGGCATCGCTTGCGAAGGGGGCGCCTCCGACCTCATTGACTTCTCGGTGAACGTGAATCCGGCAGGGCCCTCGCCGCGCGCCCTCGCCGCAGCTTGCAAGGCGCTTTCTCGAATCGACGCCTACCCCGATAGGGAAAGCCTCGCCCTCGTTCGCGCCCTAGCGCGCGCCCAGGGCATACCCGAAGATACTATCGTCTGCGGCGCGGGCGCGTCCGACATCATCTGGCGGCTCGCCGCGGCGGTGCGCCCGAAACGCATCGTCGTGTGCGCGCCGACGTTTTCTGAATATGCGGAGGCGGCATCGTACTACGGCGCATGCGTGCAGGAGTTCCCGCTCTCCGAAGCGGACGACTTCGACGTGCCCGCCTCCTTCGCCCGCGCGATTGGGGGGCCGGGAGACGTGGCGTACCTCTGCAATCCGAACAACCCGACGGGGCGCCTCGTCGACCCCAGCGTGATCGATGCCGCGGCTTGCCGCTGCGAGCAGGTGGGCGCGCTGCTCGTCGTGGACGAGTGCTTCCTCGGATTTGCGCCCGACGCCCGCGAAAGGAGCGTGGCTGCACGCGCCGCGTGTTCGCGCCATGTGGCCGTGCTCTCCGCGTTCACCAAGCTCTACGGAATGGCGGGGTTGCGGTTGGGATATCTGATCAGCGGAAACGCCCAACTCATCGAGGGGATTCGCCGGGCTGGGCAGGCGTGGCCCGTCTCCTCGGTCGCCGAGGCCGCGGGCATCGCCGCCCTGGAAGACGTTGAATACGTCTCGCGCACGCGCGATGTATTGGCAGGCGAGCGAGCGTGGCTTTCCCACGAGCTCTCCTCGCTCGGGCTTTCCGTCGTGCCGTCGGATGCGAACTTCCTTTTAGTCCGCACGCCGGCGAAAGACATCCCCGAGCGCCTGTATAAACAGGGGGTTTTGGTCCGCACGTGCGACTCGTTTTCGGTACTGTCCCGTTTCTGGTGCCGCGTCGCGGTGCGCACGCGCAAGGAGAATGCCCGGCTTGCGATGGCGTTCAGCCGCGTGCTTCGGGCGGAAGGCGCATCGGGCGAAGGCGAACCCGACGAACGGGGCGGTGCTTCTTGCGGCGGCGCTATGGCGGGCGCGGATGGCCGAGGCTCGGCGAAGGAGGTCGATACCCGTGGGTAGGGCGAAGCCCATCATGATCCAGGGCACCATGTCGAACGCGGGGAAGAGCCTGCTTGCGGCGGGACTGTGCCGTGTGCTTTCGCAGGACGGCCTGCGCGTGGCTCCCTTCAAGAGCCAGAACATGGCGCTCAACAGCGGTGTCACGGCCGACGGGCTAGAGATGGGGCGCGCCCAGATCATGCAGGCCGAGGCGTGCGGCATCGCGCCCGACGTGCGCATGAACCCCATTCTGCTCAAGCCCGAAAGCGACCACCGAAGCCAGCTCATCGTGGCCGGCAAGGCGCAGGGAGCCTTCGCTGCGAGGGACTACTTCGCGCGAAAGAAGGCGCTCATGCCGCAGATTTTGGAGGCGTTCGATTCGCTCGCGGAGGATAACGACGTCATCGTTATCGAGGGCGCCGGCAGCCCCGCCGAAATCAACCTTTCCGAAAACGACATCGTCAACATGGGGCTCGCGCGCGCCGTGTCCTCCCCCGTGTTGCTCGCGGGCGACATCGACCCAGGCGGGGTGTTTGCCCAGCTCTACGGTACGGTCACGCTCTTTGCGCCCGAGGATCGCGCGCTTTTGCGGGGACTTGTGGTGAACAAGTTCCGCGGCGATGTGGAAATCCTGCGCCCGGGTTTGGCCCCGCTCGAGAAGATGTGCGGGGTTCCCGTCGTGGGTGTCGTGCCGTATCTTACGCTCGACCTGGACGACGAGGACTCGCTCGCGCCGCGCCTATCTGCCCGCGAGGCGCGCGGTGTCATCGACGTCGCCGTCGTGCGTCTTCCGCATCTGTCGAACTTCACCGACTTCGACCCGCTTTCGCGCGTGCCCGGCGTGGGCGTGCGCTATGTTTCCTCGACGACCGATCTGGGCCGACCCGACCTGGTGGTGCTTCCCGGCTCAAAGACCACGCTCGACGACGCGCGCTGGCTTGCGGCTAGCGGCATCGGAGCCTGTGTACGCGCGCTTTCGGGCGCGGGCACACCGGTGCTCGGCATATGCGGAGGCTACCAGCTCTTGGGAGACGAGCTTTCCGATCCGCACGGCAGGGAAGGCGCTGGCACCGCGCGCGGGCTCGGGCTCATCCCTGCAAGTACGGTGTTCAAGGAGGAAAAGCGCCTCGCCCAGTCGGAGCTGCGCATCACGGGCGCCCAAGGCGCGTTCTCGGTGTGGAACGGCATGACGGCGCGCGGGTACGAGATTCACGACGGCGAAACGACCGTCTCCTGCGCCCCTGCGGGCACGATTGGCGGCAAACCAGAAGGCGCGGCCTGCGGAAACGTGTTCGGAACCTATCTCCACGGCCTGTTCGACGAACCGGGGGTGGCGCTCGCCCTCGCGCGCTCGCTTGCGCGTATACGCGGCCTGCCCGAGAGCGTCGTGGGTGCTGCGGGCGCGGCGTCCGCGGCCGATCACCGTGCGCGCGAGTTCGACCGCCTGGCCGACGGCGTGCGCGGGGCGCTCGACATGGAGTATGTCTACCGCATTATCGAGGAGGGCGTATGATCCACGTGTATCATGGCGACGGCAAAGGCAAGACCACGGCGGCGATGGGCCTCGCCCTTCGCATGCTCGCCGCAGGCCGCCGCGTCGTCGTCGTGCAGTTCCTGAAAGACGGCGAAAGCGGGGAGGCGCGACTGCTCGCCGAGCATTTCGGCGTGCCCGTGTTCGCGGGGAAGGTGTCGGAAAAGTTTACCTGGTCCATGACGTCGGAAGAACTTGCCGCGACGTGCGAGCTGCACGATGGGAACCTTGCTTCCGCGCTCGCCGAGCTCAAGGGCGCGCAGGAGGGGCTGCTCGTGCTCGACGAGGCGCTCGACGCGCTTTCGAAGGGGCTTGTCGACGAGGAGCTCGTGGACCGCGCGCTCGATATGTCCGCGCGCGGCGTCGAAGTAGCGCTCACCGGGCGCGCGCCTTCCCGCAAGATCGTGGAGAAGGCCGACTACATAACCGAGATGCAGTGCGAGAAACACCCCTACGCTCAGGGGATATGTGCAAGGGAAGGAGTGGAGTACTAGATGGATTCCAAGGAGATGGCGCCTGGCGACATCGAGCGGCGCAGCTTCGAGATCATCACCGAAGAGCTCGGCGGCCGCTCGTTCCCGCCGCTCGAAGAGCCCGTCGTGAAGCGCGTCATCCATACCACTGCCGACTTCTCGTACGCCGATTCCCTCGTGTTCACCCATGACGCCGCGCACTGTGCGCTCGACGCACTGCGCGCAGGGGCCACGGTGCTCACCGACACGAACATGGCGCTCGCAGGCATAAGCAAGCCCGCACTCGCGAAGATCGGCTGCAAGGCCGTGTGCTACATGGCCGACCCTGATGTCGCCGCGGCTGCGCGCGCCGCGGGCACGACTCGCGCCGTTGCGAGCATGGACAAAGCTTGCGGCATCGAGGGTCCGCTCATCGTGGCCGTCGGCAACGCTCCCACAGCACTTCTGCGCCTCGCCGAGCTCATGGACGCGGGGAAGATCGCGCCCGCGCTCGTCGTTGGGGTGCCGGTCGGGTTTGTGAACGTGGTCGAGGCGAAAGAGGAGCTACTCGCGCGACGCGTGCCGGCCATCGTCGCGAGGGGTCGCAAGGGCGGCTCTACCGTGGCGGCCGCCATTATGAACGCGCTGCTCTACCAGATCACGCGCCCAGGCGGCCCGAAGTGACGGCGCCCGCATCCGCGCCGGCGCTGCGCATCTTCGCCGGCACCACCGAGGGCCGCCTTCTGTGCGAATGGGCGAGCGGGGCGGGCATCCCCGCCCGTGCCTACACGGCAACCGAGTACGGAGGCGAGCTTTTGGGCGAGCTTCCGGGCATCGAGGTGCATGCGGGCAGGCTCGACGAGGCCGACATGGAGCGCGAGCTTTCCGGCGCGCGCATCGTCGTCGACGCCACGCACCCCTTCGCTACGCTCGCAAGCGGCAACATCCGGGCCGCTTCGCTCGCCGTGGGTGCACGATGCCTGCGCCTTGCGCGCCCGGCTGAGGCGCTACCCAAAGGCGTCGTGTCGGTCGCGTCGATCGCCTGCGCGGCGCGCTTTCTCTCCGAGAACCCGGGTCGTGCGCTTCTCACGACGGGGAGCAAGGAGCTTGCTCCCTACACGCGCGTCGCCGATTTCACGGAGCGCTTCTTCGTGCGTGTGCTCCCGCTGCCCGGTGCTATAACGAAGTGCATCGACGCGGGGTTTTCGCCGTCGCACGTCATCGGTATGCAGGGGCCCTTCACCCGCGAGCTCAACGAGGCGATGCTTCGGCAGGTGAGCGCCCAGTGGCTTGTGACCAAGGACTCGGGTACCGTAGGCGGCACGGCCGAGAAGCTCGCCGCCGCGCGCGACGCGGGGGCGAGCTGCATCGTGGTCACCCGTCCCGCCGAGGGAGGCGGGGCCCTTTCGCTTCGGGAAGTGGAAGACGCGCTTTTACGGGAGTTCGCGCCCTAGGCGCTCGCCGCGCCTGTGCGCCCTCCCGCCAGCGAGGAGAAGCGCCTCGAGCAAGCTCGAACCGTACAAGACCGTCATCCGCCAATAGCTCGAGGACGAAGCCCGGAACTGGCGCAAGCAGCCCTTCAATAAGTTGCGGTGAAATAGTGTCTGTTTTTGCTGCTAGATAGCATATTCAGTCCCTAATTCACCGCAACTTGTTGGTGGTGACTTACTGGTAGCGTAGGCACTCCACCGGGTTGAGCTTTGCCGCGCGTCGAGCGGGGTAGAAGCCAAAGATTACGCCGATGCCGACGGAGACGGCGAAGGCCAGCAGCACCGTGGCGATTGAAAAACTCGGTGTGATTTGCCCGCTGGCACCGAGCTCGCCAAGAATCCCGGATCCGGAGGCAAACATCGCAAGAGCCCAGGCCAGCAGATAGCCAATCAGGACACCCAACAGTCCGCCGGTGACGCACAGCGCCGAGGACTCGGCCAAAAACTGGGCGGTAATATCGCGACGACTGGCGCCCAGAGCGCGGCGGATGCCGATCTCGCGGATGCGCTCAGTCACGTTGGTGAGCATCATGTTCATAATGCCGATACCGCCGACAAGCAGCGAGATGCTGGCGACAGCACCCATGATGAGCGAGAACGCGCCCATAAAGGAGTTGAGTGCATCGATGGCGCTTTTCATGGATGTCGCCGATACGCTGTCGTACTCATCATCCTCCGCGATGCCCTTCATCGCGCGCACCTTGGACTCGATGGTCTTGCAAAGCTCATCCATATCCGTGCCCTCGGCGGCAAGTGCCGTCACACTGGGGAATGAAGGATTCTCGTCGCCAAACAGCCCGGAGATGGTTTCGCGTGGCATATACAGCGTGAGCGAGCCCATGGAGTCGCCGCCGCCATCAATCACGCCTATAATCTGCACCTCGCCGTTGGACACCTTGATGGTTTTCCCCAGCGCATCCTGTTCGTTGCCGTAAAGCTGATCAGCGCCGTTGCGGCTGATGAGCGCCATGCGCGAGCCTGATTGGGACTCGGCCTGGGAATAGGTGCGCCCCGCAACGAGCTTGCTGGCCCCCACGGCGTCGAGCATGTCGCTATCGACACCTTGTGCCATGACGGTATAGCTTTTATCGCCGGTCTTATACTCGGTATACCCGCTGTCGACAATGCCGATCTGCTCTATCTGCGGCAACAGTTTTTGAAGCTTCTCGATGTCCGACTCGGTGAGTTCTTGCGACGAATAGATCTGAACCATACGAGCTGCGTTGAGGCCCAGGCTGTTGACCAAGCTGTTTTGGATGCCGCCGATGAGCGAAGTCATGGCGATAACCGAGGCGATGCCGATGACAATGCCCAGGATGGTGAGCAGGCTGCGCCCCTTGTTGGCCTCGAGCGAGTGTAGGGCTTCCTGGATGAGATCGTGGGCGCTCATGCCACCACTCCTTTCGACGGATTGGCGGAGGTGGAAATCATGGGCAGGCTATCTACGGCGCTGCGTAGGGTCCGCGGTGCATGTGGAATATACGCGCCGTCGTGAATGCGACCGTCGCGGATGGTCACGGCACGGTCGGCCTCGGCGGCGATGCCGGGGTCGTGTGTGATAAGCACGATGGTTTTGCCGCGCTTCTGGAGCTTATGGAAGGTCTCCATCACAAGCGCTCCGGTGGCGGAGTCTAGGTTTCCCGTTGGCTCATCGGCCAGGATGATGGGCGGGTCATTGACGAGGGCGCGCGCGATGGCGACACGCTGCATCTGGCCGCCCGAGAGCTCGGATATGCGGTGGTCCCAGTGGTCGACGGGCAGCGTGACGGCCTGCAGCGCGTGCACGGCGCGCATTTCGCGCTGGCTACGGGACACATTGGTGTAGGCCAGCGGCAGCATGACGTTTTCGATAACCGACAGGCGCGGCAGCAGGTTGAAGCTCTGAAAGACAAAGCCAATGCTCAGGGCGCGAACTTCGGTGAGCTCGTCATCATCGAGCTCGGCCACGTTGAGCCCTTGCAGGTAGTAGTCGCCCGCCGTCGGCTTATCCAGGCAGCCTAGGATGTTCATGAGCGTTGATTTGCCCGAGCCCGAAGGGCCGGTAATGGCGACGAACTCGCCGGTATCTACCGCCAGGCTCACGTTATGCAGGATGTGGGCGCAACCTGCCTCGCTCTCAAAGATGCGGTGCACGTTGCGGATGTCGATAACGTGACGCATTACATGCCCTCGTCGGCAGACATACTGCCCGAATCCGCGCCGTAGCCGCCGTCAGCCGTTGCGTCCCCTCCGGTGTCCATGACGAGGGTGTCGCCATCGCGCAGCTTGGTAACCGGCACGTTGGGGTTGATCTCGTTGCCCTGGTCGTCGCGCTTGACCTGTGTCTTACCGACTACGGTTTCGTTGTCGTTTTGCGTCACGACGGTCACCTTCACGCGACGGGTTTGCTTGCCCTCGTCATCAGTCGCCACGTTGACGTAATAGTGTTCGCCGTCTTCGGTCATGAGCGCCATCGTCGGCACCATCACCACGTCGTCGAGCTGCTCGGTCACCACCGATACCTCGGCCGTCATGCCCGGCTTCAGGCGCGCGTCGGGCGCCTCAATGAGAATGTCGACGTTAAAGGTTACGCTGCCGCCGCCACCGTTGACGGCGTCGGAGTTTGCCACCGACGCGATAGCCGTGACGGTGCCCTGGCTCACGATATCGGGAAACGCGGGATACGTGACGTTGGCGCTCTGCCCAACGGCGATCTTGGCGATGTCCTTTTCGCCCACCTGCACGGTCACCTTCATCTTGGACAGGTCGGCGATCTGCATGCACTGCTTGCCGCCGCTCGTATCGCTTTCGCCCATGATCATGCCGCCTGTTACCGTGGCGCCCACCTTGGCGTTGAGCTCCACGATGCTACCCGAGCTCGGGGCCGTGACCGTGCGACTGGAGGCCTTGGCGTTCGCCTGGTCGAGGTTTGCCTGGGCTGATGCGAGGCTGCGCTGCGCGGCCGATACGGCGTTCGTGTCCGCTGATGCGGCGGAGACGCCAGCCGCTGCGGAAGCTCCCTCGACGTCCGTCGTTGGGGTGGCCTGCGCGGCAGCTGCGGCTTTCTGCGCGTTGGCGAGGTCTTCTTGAGCGGCAGCAACTGCACGCTGCGCCTCGGCAACGTTGCGATCGAGCTCGTCGTTTTTAATGGTCATAAGCACGTCGCCCTCGTTGACGGATTGGCCCGCCTGCACGTTGATCGAATCGACCGTACCGTCGACAGAAGGGGAGACCACTGAGGACGAAATGGGTTTGAGCTGGCCTTTCGCCTCGACCGTTGTGGTAAACGTGCCCTCGGTCACCATGTCGGTCACAGGCCCGCTAGCGCTCTGAGGCTGCGCATTGATAACCAGGGTTGCGACAATGGCAATGAGCGCGATGGCACCTACGACGCCGGCGGCAATACCGCGTCGAATCAGCTTTTTGCGTCGACGTTCGGCACGTTTTGCCTTGAGCTTGGCATATGCCTCTTCATCGGAAATCTCGGTCGCATCGTTCCCGCGTCCGCTCTGCTTATCGGCATGTACGTTTGTAATCAGAGGAATCGTTTCGGTGGCACCTTCGGGCGTGTGCTCGGTATCATCTGGGCCCGGGGTGATCGTGGGGACATTCGGCATAGCGTCTCCTTTATAGAAAGAACCTCGATAATTATATGCGCCCACCGGTTGGGGCAGGCGCATAGGACGGTTTCTTTCGGAACTGTTAGATTGGTCGAAGCGGTTCCACGTTGTAGGAATGCACGCGTTGCACTACGAGTGCACAACCACGCACAGGCCGACTTTGATGCAGTCGTGAAGTGCCTTGGCGTCTGCCAGGCGCAGGTTGATGCAACCGTGGCTGCCGCACCACTTGTACGACTCGGCATTATCGAAGCTCTTGTCGTTTTGCCAGGTGGCATCGTGGAAGCCGATCATGTTGCCCTCAAAAGGCATCCAGTAGCTCACCGGGCTCTCGTATTTGGGCTTACCGGTCTCGGGGTCCTTGGCTCCGATCAGGGTGCTGCCGCCGTCGTTGCTGTTGATCTGCCACACGCCCTCGGGGGTGGCGTCTTCGCCCGGTTTGCCGGAAATAAAGTTGGCCTCCCACACGATATTGCCGCTCTCGTCGTAGTAGCGCGCGTGCTGCTCGGACAGGTCGACGTCGATATACGCCTTCCAGTCGGGCTCTCCCTTTGCGGTAAAGGTGTCGGCCTTCTGGGAGTACTTGATTTCGATTTCGCCGGTCTGCTTGTTGTTAATGGCGTCCTCGACCTGCTTGGCGAGCGAGCTGCTGTCGATGGACCAACCAAAGTCACCGCCTTCGACGGCGCACTGCTTGCCATCGGCGCGCGTCCACCAGCGAGTGGAGCCCACGGTATTAAAGCCGTTGGCGAGCTCGGCTGCCCAGCTGCTGATCTGCGACGTATCGAGCGTGGGGTTGGCCGGATCGGCAAAGCTGATCCACTGCAATACGGAGCTGCCATCAACTTTGCCGGCATCCTCGCCGTTGAGCTTGAGGGTCACGTTGACGCCCAGGAAGTTGTTGGCGGCATCGCATGCGGCCTGAATCTGATCATCGGTCAGCGTTCCATTGAGCGGTTCATAGGCATCGTTGCCGAGCTTGGAAAGATCTACGGTCTCGGCCAGCGAGGCAAGCTCGAGCTCGGCATACTTAATGACATGCTCGCGGTTGAGTTTTTCGTTGGAGCGCGCCTTCTCGACGGTAAACTTGCCGGCCTGTTCGTCATAGGAGCTATTGGCCTCGAACGTGCCCGAACGGCCCTCGTTAAACTCGTCGAT
>CALLFD010000042.1 GCA_937997605.1 uncultured Collinsella sp.
TTGCTCGGCGGAGCGGTCGGGGGCTTGGCCGGAAAGGATGGCGTTGTCCTTGAGTAGCTTGACGGCAAAGACCTCGCCGCTCGTGTTGGTCGCGCGCAGCACGTGTCCGATGTTGCCGTTGTTGCGGTGGGCCGTCTGGAGAATAAGCGTCATAAACCGACGCTTGGCGTCGTCCTCGGCGCTGGGGTCGACCGCCACGGCGGTATCGAACGTATCGAGACGGATGAGTTTGTCGCCATAGGCGCTATCGGTAGTATCCATGGCGTTCCTTTGTCTGGCATGGGTTGCCGCACGTATACGTGAGCAGTGCGGATATCGGTAAAGTACCATGATAGCCGCACTGCCCACGTATACCGCTGAGCATTGTCGTTTACGACGCAGAAGGTAGAAGACGAAAGACGGACGGCGACCGTCTTTCGATCACCGTCCGCGCTAGTCCACAATGACAAGGAATGTCGTGTAGAGACCCAGATGGAGCCTGTCGCTGTTTTCGATTTCCACTGGGGGATAGATCTTGCCGGGCTCGCGTTGGTCGCGCGGCGGCTCAATCACAATATCGCCGTCGCGCGCGCCCGATTCGAGCACCGTGCCGTTGGTCGATCCAAGGCCCTGGGCGTACCAGTGCTCACCCTCAAGCCAAATGCGAAGATGCTCGCGCGATGCGTCGGCGCCCACATCGGTGATGCTGGGCGAGGTTTTGGGCAAAGAACCAATCACGGTGCCGTGCGGATCGCGTGTGAGGGGATGGATTTGCATGTCGGCGCAGTTGTCGGCATGGGTTCTGAGCAGACCGAGGTTGGGGGCGACGGTGCGTGGCTGCTCCAGGCTGCTCATAAAGCCACGTCCGACGGTAGTTTCGGTGGTGCCAAGGTGCTCGCCCGTCTTGCTGTCGCAAAAGCGCTCGACGGTGGCCACGCCCTGAACGGGATCGGCGAGCGCCCCCGTTGCCACAAAGAGCATAAGGTAAAGCGTGCTTTTCTCGCGCACGGCATTGCCGTCAAAGTTGTCGATGCGATTGAGGGCATTTGCATATAGGCGGCTGTCCAGCTTGTAGCTGGTGAGAGCCGACATCATTTCGTTGGCGGCCGGACCGCGATAGTGCTCGGCGATTGCCCGATAGGCGGACTCGCCGCCGCCGAGCTTGCTGCAGATTGCCGAGGAAAGGTTGAGCGTGGTGACGGTAAAGTCGCTGTAGATGGAGGGCGCGCACTGGTCAGGCTTGCGATGGACGATGTAACGGGTGAGATACGAGCGGTTGGAAGAGCATTTCTCGAGCAGGGTACTGCCGAGATAAGAGTTTCCATTGATGAGCATTCGGGCGATCTCGAGATGTTTAAGACCGCCGAACGAGCGAATATCGTTATAGAGGACCGAGCAAGGCGTCTCTGCTGCCACGGATACCTCCTTTGATTGCTTCCTAGCCAATATGGCGATAGGAATTAATGGCCCCCGGTGGGCGACGTATTAAATGGCTGCGCAATATATAGCGTAACCAAAGCAACATTATAGGCCACATGTTCGAAATTGCAGGAAGACCGAGAGATTTGGTTTGGACTGGACGGAAATCCCCCTCTGTCTTGATCTATAACAATTAGGACCGATTTTACTCGGTAACTGTTACAGATTGAGACAATCGGCCAGGCCCGCCCCGTCCGCCTCGTCATCTGTGGTTTACGTGGGGGCATACGGAGTGCGGGTATACTAACCGGCGGCGAATCTGCTCCATCGCTTAGAGCTGCTGCGTCTGGACGGCGCGTGATAGGGCTGCCAAAGCGATCGCCAGCGTGCTGAGCAACGTCCTCTCTGTGCGCACCCGTTTTTGTATGTATTAGCGCACTACCAAGCACGCCCGCGCGGCCGCATGCCGTGCCCATAACGCGTGCAGATAAGGAACAACGACATATGCGTAATTCTGTATCCGACGTCACCGACGCCGAGATCCTGGACGAGGCCCGCGAGGCTATGACCCAGGCTGCCTTCGATGCCGCCGATGAGGCCAATGCTGCCCAGGCCGTCGAGTCCGCTACCGAGAGCCTGCCCGCCTTTGACGAGCTGGGCCTCTCCGACGAGATGCTCCGTGCTATCGAGAACCTGGGCTACACGGCGCCAACGCCTGTTCAGGCCGGCTCCATCCCCGTGGTGCTCGAGGGCCGTGACCTGCTTGCCGCCGCTCAGACCGGCACCGGCAAGACGGCTGCCTTTTTGCTGCCGACCATGAACAATCTGGAGCACATCGCTCCTCCCAAACCCGTGCGCGAGCGCGGCGGCCGCAACCGCCGTCGCGGTGTTAAAAAGCCCGAGGGCAACGGCCGTGGCCCCGTGATGCTCGTCATCACCCCTACGCGCGAGCTTGCCCAGCAGATCGACGAGGTCGCAAGCAAAATCGCCGACGTCACCGGCCATGTTGCCGTGACCGTCGTGGGCGGCGTGAGCTACAAGCCGCAGACCGCGGCACTTAAGTACGGCTGCGACATCCTGGTCGCAACGCCGGGCCGTCTGGTCGATCTGATCGAGCAGGGTGCCTGCCACCTGGATGAGGTTAAGGTCCTGGTGCTCGACGAGGCCGATCGCATGCTCGACATGGGCTTTTTGCCCGCCGTCCGCCGCATTGTGCGCGAGACGCCGGCCGAGCGTCAGACACTGCTGTTCTCGGCGACCCTCGACGAGGAGGCCGTGGGTGAGATCACCGACCTGGTGAGCGACCCGGCCCGTGTGGAGATCGCGCCCGCCACGTCGACCGCCGACACCGTCGACCAGTTTGTGTTCCCGGTGTCCATCGAGGCCAAGAACAACCTGCTGCCCGAGTTCCTCAAAAAGGAGGGCCCGGAGCGCACCATCGTCTTTATGCGCACCAAGCACCGCGCCGACAGCTGCTGCCGTCGTCTGGAGCGCAAGGGCATCAAGGCCGCCGCGATTCACGGCAACCGCAGTCAGGCCCAGCGCGAGCGTGCCCTTTCGGCCTTCCGCGATGGCACCGTCGACGTGCTGGTGGCAACCGACGTGCTTGCCCGCGGCATCGACATTAGCGACGTGCGCTACGTCGTGAACTTTGACGTGCCGGCCGAGCCGACCGACTACATCCACCGTATTGGCCGTACGGGCCGTGCCGGTGAGCTGGGCTGGGCCATCACGTTTGTGACCGAGCAGGACGTGGACGAGTTCTACGAGATTGAGAAGCTCATGGACAAGACCGCCGACATCTACGAGGCCGGCGACCTGCATGTGGGGCCCAATCCGCCCGCGATTGACCCCGAGCGCGACCCTGCGGCCTTTAAGGTGAAGAAGAAGACCAAGCGCGGCAAGTCCAAGAGTAAGAAGAAGCTTGAGCAGGCGCGTCGCGATGGCAAGCGCAACGGCGACGATTACGGCGATGTGGCTGGTCGTTCCAACCGCGGTCGCGACGAGCGCCGTGGCGATGGCGAGCGTCCGAGCCGTCCCAAGCGCGGCGGCAAGACCCGCGTGCGCGAGGGCGTTCAGGCTCGCGTGGACGAGGCTGTGGAGAGCGTGGCCCGCGAGGTGGCTGCCGAGGTGCGCGGCGGTGCTGGTGCCGCTGAGCAGCCTGCGCGCGGTAACCGTGCCGAGCGTCGTGCCAAGCAGTTCCAGGGCGAGGCGCATCGCCGCCGCCGCGAGGACGAGGATCGCGGTGGCCGTCGTCGTGTCGAGCGCGAGGACGAGGGCCGTGGCTCGCGTAGCGGCAAGCGTGGTGCGGGCGACCGCCGTCGTTCCGGTCGTGATGACGAGCGCGGCGGCCGTGACGAGCGTCGCGGCGGCGAGGGTCGTGGTGAGCGTGCTGCCCGTGGCGGTGAGTCCCGTGGCGGCAAGCGCTTTGAAGAGCGCGGTAGCCGCGGCGGCGAGCGTCGCGAGGGTGCTCGCGGCAATGGCGGCCGCGGCGGCGCTGGTCGTTCTAACGAGTTGCGCGACCGTCGTGACCCGCGTGCCAGCCGCGATCGTCGCGATGACTGGCGCAACTACGACGATACCCGCGAAGAGCGTCGCGGCGGCTACCGTGGTGGTCGCGGCGGCAACCAGGCCGGTTCCCGTGGCGGCCGCGCCGGCGGTCGCGATAACCGCGGCAGCTATGGCAACAGCCGTGGCGGCAAGCGTGGTAGCAGCTCCCGTCGTCCCGGTGACGGCGGCGGCAAGCGCAAGTAACATACGCATCGCCCGCTAGAGCGAGGTGAACCAAGGGTCCCGAGCAACTACGCTCGGGGCCCTTTTTGTTTGTCGTATCCGATCGCTAGTTCAAATGTGATTTCCTCGGGAATGCATCTAGAGGATGCCGTGGGCCTGTTTCCTACCATGCGGCAATGGGTCCCATGGGGTGCGCCGTGCATTTTTTGGAGTATTCTGCAGTTCGAGTTGTCTGCATATGATTTGACGTCGCCAACGGTGGCTTTCGGATATCCCTAGCGAGCGTTCTGAGTCAGATTTCGTCGTTTTCCGGAGCAGGGGCGCGTCATTCTCGCCATGTCGGAACCCAAAATGACGCAGCGCCCTAAAGGTTTGCCCGCTCGGGGTATTGCTGGCGCGGTCACGTTGCAGAATACTCCGTTTTTTGCACGTGCTGGGATGGGGTACCTCAGGAGAACGTGGCGGTATCCAGTAAGTATATGCAATCTGTACCGTAATTTATACAAAACGAAGAGGCAGACAGCGTAGGGTGGGTGCATTGGGGTGCTTGGTGCACCAAAACGGGGATCCCATGCGCCGTATACTCTGTCTGAATGTGAAAACGGCTTGACGCGTTGCCAGCCGTAGGGGAGGGTGCCTCGATGAGCGTATTCGAAATTGTGTTTAGTCCGACGGGTGGAACGCGGAAGGTGTCTGGCCTTGTGACCGGGGCGCTGGACAAGAATACCGTTACCGTCGATCTGACCGATAGCGGGCTAGATTTCAGCGCTGTCTCGATGACTGAGGACGACGTGGCCGTAATCTCTGTGCCGGCGTATGCCGGTAGAATCCCGGCTGTGGTGGCTGACCGGTTGGGCATGGTGCGCGGCAACGGGGCTCGGGCTGTTTTGGTTTGTGTATACGGAAACCGCGCGTTTGAGGACACGCTCGTAGAGCTGGAGGACGTTGCGAAGCGCGCCGGATTTAGGGTGGTTGCAGCTGTTTCTGCTATTGCTGAACATTCCGTTGCTCGTCAGTTTGCTGCTGGGCGACCGGATGCGCGGGATGCGGCGCAGCTCGCAGAGTTTGCGCAGCAAATTCAGCAAAAGCTGTTGGCTGAGGATGCATCCGAGCCCTCTATTCCTGGCAATCGTCCTTATAAACAAGCTGGAGGTCATCGCATGGCACCCGAGGCAACAGAGGATTGCGTCTCCTGCGGTGCATGCGCCGCGGCGTGCCCCGTTTGTGCTATCGACAAGGGCGACCCCAAGCGAGCAGCTGGCGAGGCGTGCATCTCCTGCATGCGCTGCATCGCCGTATGTCCGCGAGGCGCTCGCAAGCTTGATCCCAACAAGCTATCCGCTGTTTCCCAGATGCTGAGCAAGGTTTGCGTCGTGCGGAAGGAATGCGAGCTCTTCATCTAGCGCATACGAAATTGGCGCAATGGGGCCAGGTTAATCTGCACCAACCTGGTGCAAACAAACTTGTCCCCAATGCACCAGAGTGAGGAGTGCCCCTGGGTGCCGGCGGGAAAGGAACGTCCCTAAGTGCCGCCTAAATACCGTTTATCGAAGAAAAAATACCGTTCATCGGTCATAATGATTGTTCCGGCTTTGGGCTTGTCTACAATATCTCCCGTAAAAAGAAAGGCTCTGTTAGACCAACATTGACATTTTTGTAAGGGGTGTGACCAAAATCGGTC
>CALLFD010000043.1 GCA_937997605.1 uncultured Collinsella sp.
TCCATGCGCTCGGAGTTCTGGAACAGCAGCACGATGAAGATGCAGCCGACCCACATGATGTTGTTGACGAGCGGAATATAGAGCTGACCCTTGGTGTCGCTGGGGTAGTGGATGCGCAGGTGCGGCATAAGGTTGAGGCGCGTTGCCTCGGATACCAGCGAGAACGAGCCGGTGATGAGCGCCTGCGAGGCGATGATGGCCGCCACGGCCGAAAGCACAATGGCAAAGGGGCGCAGGGGCTCGGGAAGCATCATATAGAACGGGTTAACGATATCCATCGCGAGCATCTGGGGGTTGGAGTTATTGGCGAGTAGCCAAGCTCCCTGACCCAGATAGTTGAGGATAAGGGCCGCCTTAACAAATGGCCAGGATGCATAGATGTTTGCCTTGCCCACGTGGCCCATGTCCGAGTAGAGTGCCTCGGCACCGGTTGTCGACAGGAAGACAAAGCCGAGCACCATAATGCCCGAATGGTTGATGGGCGAGAACAGGAACATAATGCCGCGGATGGGGTTGAGCGCGCGCAAGATGGACAGGTTGCCGAGCATGTTGAACAGACCGGCGCCTGCCAGGAACAGGAACCACAGCGTCATGAGCGGGCCGAAGAGCTTGCCGATTGACGAGGTGCCGGCGCGCTGCATGGCAAATAGGCCGCAGATAATGATGATTGTGATGATGATGACGTTGGTCTGGCCGTCGCCCAGCAGCGCATGGCCCCATTCGATGGTGCGCAGACCCTCGATGGCTGTGGTGACCGTGACGGCGGGGGTGAGGATGCCGTCGGCAAGCAGTGCCGCACCGCCGATCATGGCGGGCAGAATCAGCCATGGTGCCACCTTGCGTACGAGGCTGAACAGGGCGAAGATGCCGCCTTCGTTGTGGTTGTCGGCCTTCATGGCGATTACTACGTACTTGACCGTGGTCACGAGCGTCATGGTCCAGATGACGAGCGAAAGCGCGCCCAGGATCATGTCCTCGCTGACGGTACCGATGCCGCCGTTGTTGGCGACGATTGATTTCATGGTGTACATGGGGCTCGTGCCGATGTCGCCATAGACGACGCCGAGCGTTACGAGCAGCATGCCAGCGGAGAGGGGGATGGCTCCGTGCCCGCCTTGCCCGCGCTGGTCTTGGAGGTTTGCCTCCAGTTTATTGTGTGCCACGAGGACTCCCTTAGACATCCGGTTATCTGTCTAGGACAAAAAACTTTATGCCGTCTTTATACATACAAGAGCAGTTTGGCACATCGGGTTATTTTAGACAATAATCCTCAGCTGGGGATTATTTATCTACGCAGGTAGCATTTCAAAGCAGGGGCTTTTAAGCACGTACTGTCTGGGCGATGCCAGCCTTGGCGTTTGCGCGTTTGCCGGCGAGTTCGCAAAAAATCGCGCCGCCGATGATAAGCGCGGCACCCATCAGGCGGACCGGTGTTATGGCTTCGCCCAAAAGGACGGCCGAGAACACGACGGCCGAAAGCGGCTCGAGGTAGCCGACGACCGCGACGGTCTGGACGGGCAGCTTGGCGACGGCGCTAAAGTAGAGCAGGCAACCGATGCCGGTGTTGATGACGCTGAGCATGACGACGGCGCGCCAATCAATACTGGCGGCGACGCCGGCGGACAGGAATGAGGGGGCGCCCTGCGTGATGAGCGTGAGGACCAGCGCGGTCACAAAGGCGGCGCTCACCTGGAGCGTGGAGTTCTCGAGGCCTTCGATGTGTGGCGCACCCTTGCTAGCGATGACCATCAGCGCATAGCAAAATGCCGAGGCGATACCGCAGACAATACCCGCAATGGGCATATTGCCGCCTAGACCTTGTGCTGCAATGAGAAAAGCACCGCAGGCGACGGCGATAAACCCGGCGATTTTGCCGCCGGTCAGTTTTTCACCAAAGATGAGTGGGGAGAGCGCCATAACGATGATGGGGCCACAGTAGTACAGCAGCGAGGATACGCCGACGCCGATCGTCTGGTAGGCGCGGAACAGAAAAATCCAGCTGGCGCCCAGCGCGGCTCCCGAGAGAAGGAGTGCTGCGGCTTCGCGGAGGCGAGATGGCGCCTGCAACTTATGGCGTTGGGTGATGGCGAGAATGGTGACAAGCGAGAGGGTGCCCAAAAACGTGCGCAGTAGCACGATATCGGAGCTCGGCAACGCGATGGCAGAGGCGATGATGCCGTTGGAGCCAAACAATAGCAATGCTGCTAAGTACGTAAACAGCCCGTTGTTCATGCGCTTCCATCCCCTCTATATCCGAGCATGTTCACTATGGGTGAACTGGCTTTAGAAGAAAAGCGAATATAATGCATAGATAACATGACAAAAACTCATGCAAAGGTGGAGGGGTGCCGTGGAAACGAATATTCAAAAGATGCAGGTGCTGCTGGAGACGGTGCGCGCCGGAAGCTTTACGCGTGCTGCCGAGCGCCTGAGCTATTCGCAGTCGGGCGTGAGCCGTATGGTGGCCGATCT
>CALLFD010000044.1 GCA_937997605.1 uncultured Collinsella sp.
CGCCGGCGAAGGTCCACGAGTGGGCCTCGACTGCTGCCGATCGCGGTATCAAAGTGATTATCGCCGCCGCTGGCAAGGCCGCTCACCTGGGTGGTGTCGTGGCTGCCTTTACGCCGCTGCCGGTCATCGGCGTGCCTATGAAGACGAGTGACCTGGGCGGTATGGATTCGCTGCTGTCGATGGTGCAGATGCCTTCGGGTGTGCCCGTGGCCTGCGTTGCCATCAACGGTGCCAAGAACGCCGCCATTTATGCCACGCAGATTCTGGGCGCATGCGACCCCGAGTACCGCAAGGTTATCGAGAAGATGAAGCAGGAGATGGCCGACGCCTAGGCGTTCCGCCGTTTCACCGCAGTATAAGGAGAGCCATGTCCGACTATCAGGGAAAACGATTCAAGGCTTCTCAGATTCCCGATCCGTCGAAGCCGGGTGCTGCCCATGCGGCACAGCAGGGTCGGACATCCTCTCCTCAGCAGCCGCGCGCGCCGCGTCCCGTAACGCCGATGTCCCATCATCGCCAGGATACGCCAGCTGCATATCGCCCTTCGTCGTATGATACGGCCAAGAGAGAATCGCGTTCTACGAAACAGTCGGGCGCTGCTCCGTCGAGCTATACCGAGCCGCCGCGCAAAAAGCGCCGCTCCGTTATCCCCATCTTGCTCATCATTATTGGCATCGGCCTAATCGTTGCCGCTGCCGCCATCTTTATCAACGCCCAGATTGGCTACAAGCAGGCGAGCGAGTCGTATCAAAAGATCGAAAAACAATATGTGAGCGACAAGGACGCCAGCGGCGTGCCGATTATAGACTTTGATGCACTTGCCCAGACGAATCCCGAGGTTGTGGGTTGGATTTACGCGCCCGGCACCAACATCAACTATCCCGTCGTGCAGACCAACAACAACTCCAAATACCTCAACACGCTGTTTGACGGTACGGCTAACGCGTCCGGTGCCATCTTCTTGGATAGCGACGACACCGCGCCGGGCATGGTGGATCAGCAGACCACGATCTACGGCCACCATATGAACGATGGGTCGATGTTCAACGTGATTTCGGACACCACCGACCAAGCGACGTTCGATAGCATCGAGTACGTGTATTACATCACGCGCGATGCAACGTATAAGCTGCGTCCGCTGGCGACCAAGGTCGTTGAGGATACGTACTCCAAGGCGCGCGCGACCAACTTTGAGGGTGACGACGGGCTCAAGAACTACCTGTCCGAGATGCTTGACGGTGCCTCTGCCGTGGCGAGCGATGCCACCGATCGTGCCGCTTCGGCAACCAAGGTCGTGACGCTCGTGACCTGTCGTTCGCTGTCGCTGAGCAACACACGCGCCGTCATGGTGCTCACGCCGGTCGAGGAATAGATAATGGGCTACTCAATGACGGTGAAAGGGGAAATGATGCTCGAGAATGGCAAAACGATGCCTTCGGTTGATGCTTGGCTGCGCGAGGCCAAGGCCGATGCTTCGGCGGGAGACTGTGGGATGTATCTGACGCATAACGGTGTGGTGCGCGCGACGCCCAAGTCCGAGGTCCGCGGGATCAAAACCGATGGCGTAGCTCCCGGGCGCAGGGTTGGCGGCATGGTGTTCGGCTTCGATGCTCAGAAGGTGCAGGCTGCTATCGAGGCCACGAGCGCGATGCCGGGTATTGGCTATGTGCGCGTGTGGCTGGCAAGCGGCGAGCTCGCCGTGGGTGACGACATCATGCTCGTACTCATCGGCGGGGACATTCGCCCGCACGTGGTCGATGCCCTGCAGGCACTCGTTGGCACCATCAAGAACGAATGCGTGAGTGAGGTCGAGCGCGAGGCGTAGAGGCTTGCGTCGATAGAAGGCTCGTTTATAAAAATGCCCGCCGGTACGTGTGATACCGGCGGGCATTTTGCGTTTTGGGCGCGGTGGACGCTACACGCGCGTCGCATCCTTGGGGCTCATGGTCATGCTCTGGAAGCGATTCTCCATAAAGTCATTATCGAAGTACTTGCCGTAGAACTGCGCAACGGGAATATCCGGTTCCGTGTCGTTGACGCGCTGATACCAATAATCGAGCGACTGCAGCGTCATAACGCCATCGACCAGCATAATGATGGTGAAGATGACAGTAGCCGAGTAGCGACTCTTCCACGGAATCATGTTGATGAGATTGAGCAGCCTCGGCAGCAGCAGCTTGATCCAGATGAGTCCGCCCAGGCCCCACAGGCAGGCGAAGCCCGTGCAGGTACGTCCGCCGGTAAGGACGGCGAGCGGATCGGGCATGCCAAAGAGCTTCATATGCGAGTAGCTCCACGAGACTACGCCAAACGAGGTCTGCATAAACCAGCCCACGAACACCTCAAAGCTTGCGCCGAGCAGCGCGCTCACTAAAAAGATAATGATGGGGTTCTTTTTGTAGAAGCGGTTGAGCACCATGGTCATGAGTACGGCGCCAAATCCGTAGATGGGGCTGAAGGGACCAAACAGCATGCCGGCGCGGTTCTGGTAGACGCCCGGGTCGTCGACCGTCATGTGCCAGATGTCCTCGGCGATCAGGCCGAGTATGCAGCAGACAAAGAATACCCAGAACAGGTTGAAGTAGTTGAGTTTGATGTAGCCTTCGCCGGTTTCATCGCGCCCGAGCATGCCCTCGGCGGCGGCGTCGCGGTCGAGCATCTCCTGCAGGCGGCGCTGCAGCTCGCGCTCCTGGCGTAGCGTGGGGTCGACGGTGGCCGAAAGCGCGACGAGGATGCCGAGCTGGATGGCAGGGCGAAGCAAGAAGGGCCCGATGCCCTGGAGCATCACGTCAACCAAAAGCTCGACGACGGTAAACGCGATAAGGATATAGGACAGACGGGCGGCATTGCGGCGCTGGTTCTTGATGAGGTCTAGGCCAAAGATGATCAAGATGACGGCACTGGCAGCCGAGAGCATGATGCCGGCGACGATAAGGCCGACCGCGACGAGCGTGTTGTCGCCGAGCTTGGCGGCGGCGTTGCCGTTGATGAGCGCGGTGATGACCTGCCACATAAAGGCGCCGACCGAGGGGAGCGTGCCCACGCCGGACAGGATGCACAGGACGGCGTACACCTTAATGATGAGGGGGATCTTCTTGACCTCCGTGGCGCTGGGGACGCTGGGGTCGAGTTCGTTTCGATCCATACATAACCTTTCTCGTTTTGCTGTAGGTACAAGGATACGCCGCCGACCTGCCAAAAGACAGGACGAACGTCCCAATTGCAACAATGCAAGCCCCAACGGCGGGCGAGACGCGTCGCAACGGAAGTATGCGGGATCGTCGGCCCCGAGGCGGTTGCCCAATAAAATGTTTGGCTGCAAAACGGATTATAAGCTCGGTGGGCTTTTAAAAAGCGCTGTTCATGCGCGGGAGTGCTTGTCTTGCCGTGCGTATAATAGGGCAGGTAACGCCAAATAACGAGGCTCTGAGGGGATGCCATGTCTCAAGAAACCATCCGCGCGGCCGAGCGCGCCGCGGGACAGGTGAAGACCATGTCGACGTATGATCCGGACTCCGACCAGCTGCATGAGGAATGCGGCATTTTTGGTGTGTGGGCGCCCGATCGCGACGTGGCTCGACTGACGTACTTTGGTCTGCGCGCGCTACAGCATCGCGGCCAGGAATCGGCGGGAATCGCCGTGGGTGATGGCGGCACGGTTATGGTTCGCAAGGACCTGGGACTGCTCGACCGCGTGTTCTCCAACGCCGACCTGTCGACGCTCTCCGGTCAGCTGGCCGTGGGCCACGTGCGCTATGGCACCGCCGGCGCCAAGAGCTGGGAAGCCTCGCAGCCGCATCTTTCTACTATCAACAGCGTCATTATCGCGCTTGCTCACAACGGCACTCTGGTCAACACCGACGAGCTGCGCCGCCAGCTGATCGAGCTGGGCGTGCCGTTCCTCT
>CALLFD010000045.1 GCA_937997605.1 uncultured Collinsella sp.
ATTTTGTGCGCCAATTGGAGCTTGCCGCACAGGATACCAGCGGCCACCTCGACTACCAAAATGTTATGGCGCCCGACCTGTTGACCTTTTGTCGCATGACCAAATTGCCCGCCGCACCCAATGCACTTTCGGACGCAGGCTACATGTTTACGCTTTCGGGCGCGGAGCTCATCCGCGATATCTACGCATACTGCAGCGAGCTCGCCGAGCGCAGCGTCTTTGGCACGGCTGAAGTCAAACCGGGAAATGTCATCAAGCTGGTTCTTAGGCTGTTCTTGATAGACGGGTTCGGGGCCATGCCGGCGTAAGCCGAGTCTTTAGCATCACCGTCGACTGGGCAACAACCGCTTTACCTTAGTGGGCGCCAATCGAGGGTCGATTATTGAGTCGCCTCGTCCACTAACGCATTTATTCCACGCGCTCTGACAGTCGATATTTGCGGTTGCGGCTCGTCGCCGGCGCCGTGGGCTCAAGCTCGCCTTGAGCAATGAGCGCGTTGACGCGCGACCTAACCTGGGAAATTGTAAGCCCCGTGCGTTCTGCCAGCTCACGCGTCCCCAGCTCGCCGTAGTGTTTGAGTGCCGTCACAATTAAGCCCCCGCCATGATCGACCGGCTCGATCTTTGAACGGTAAAGTACGACCTTGAACCGATCGAACCCCGGGCAGAACAGGGGCTCGGCCAGACCATGCGCGCGCATGGCATCGATCATCATCGGGATGCCCGAGCCATTGCCCTCAGCCGGCGAACCTGCGCCATCCGGCAGCGGGACAATCGACATGAGTTTCACGAGCGTCGCGTTACGGCATCGGGAGCTGCCGTCAAACAAGTTCTCGCGAGTCTTTCCCCCGTAAAGGCCGCCAGGATTCGTCACCTCGACACGATCGTCAAAGACGTCGACGGTAATCGATTGTCCACAGAACCGATCCCCGTATTCTCGATGGATTACGGCGTTGGCGATTGCCTCGCGCAGAACCTCCTCGGGAATCTCCAGCGAGTCGACACGCGAGACACCTTGGACGGTCGAGGTTCGCCGCAAATTCTTGGCGACGGCCGCGACAGCATCCGAGATCATCTCGCCCAACGTTCCCTCACAGATTGTGCGGTCCATGAACCTCAGCGACCCCGCCGTGCCTTTCCGGGTCCCCGCATAGACAGCCACGTCAATGAAGAGCTTGGGATAGAACTGCTGAGGGTAGGTGCCCACAACTAGGAGTCCAGCCTTGGTGACATTGCCCTGGGAATCAAGGATATTTAGGCGCTCCAGCTTCGTTTGTTTGTCCGGCGCGCCGCGCATTGCCCGGGGCGTCAACGAGAAAGCCCGATCTATCGTACGGTCGACCAGCGTCTCGTCGAGATTGTCCGCGCCCGCACCCGCCACCGCGTCCCGATCGCTCGGAGTCGCTCGACCGTATGACGCCAATGTGAGCACCTCGGTCGATGAAAGCGGCACATCTTTGTCATCGATGCGCTTGTAGCTGCCGCCCTGGGCGCCCCGCTCTATGACATAGCAGGGCTTGCTCGACGGATCGAGCTCCTCAATCGTAATGACGAGAACGATGACGCCCTGAAGCTCCACTCGCTCGGTCCTGCGGAGAATGCCGCGGATAGATTTCCCTCGTCTCGGACGAGCGAGGATTTTCGGACAGTCGGATATCGAGAGTGGATATTTGGACTGTTTTTGGGGCTTTTGCGGCAGATTCCGTCCAAATATCCACTCTCGTTTGGCGAGTGTCCAATTATCCATGCTCATGCAGCGGGCACGCGGGACCTATGCCCAATCCGGCTGCATCGTCGTCAGTTCGCCGCAGAGCCGCGGCCCCATATGGGTATACTCTCGAGGATTCGACTCGATTCGCCCCCGCTGGGGCGTCAAAGGAGACTGCATATGCCCACCACCTCAACCGACCCGCGCGCCGCTGCCGCCGCGCTGCTGGTACCCGGCACCACCTGCCACGGCTTTGCCGTCGAGCGTTGCGAGACCGTGCCCGAGCTCGACTCGGACGCCTACGTGCTGCGCCACACTGTCTCGGGCGCTCGCCTGCTGTACCTGGCGTGCGACGACGAAAACAAGGCTTTTGCCATTGGCTTTAAGACGCCGCCGGCCGATTCCACCGGCGTGTTCCATATTCTTGAGCACTCGGTGCTGTGCGGATCGGCCAAGTTTCCCGTCAAGGAGCCGTTTGTCGACCTGATCAAGAGCTCCATGCAGACGTTCCTCAACGCCATGACCTACCCCGACAAGACCATCTACCCCGTTGCCACCACCAACGAGCAGGATCTGTACAACCTGATGGACGTGTACCTGGACGCGGTGTTCAACCCGGTCATCTATACCAAGCCCACCATTTTTGAGCAGGAGGGCTGGCACTACGAGCTGGACCTGCCGGAAGGCGTCGAGGGCGACGGCAGCGCCGCCAGCCTGCGCGAGGGCACGCTGCGCTATAACGGCGTGGTGTTCAACGAGATGAAGGGTGCGCTGTCCGACCCCATGAGCGTGCTGGACGACGCCGTCAACGCCGCGCTCTATCCCGACACCGCCTATGCGCACGAGAGTGGCGGCGACCCGCGCGCGATTCCCGCGCTCACCTACGAGCAGTTCCTGGACACGCACGCGCGCCACTACAACCCCTCCAACTCCTACATCACGCTCTACGGCGACTTGGACGTGGACCGCGCGCTGGCCTTTTTGGACGAGCGCTATCTGTCGCAGCCGAGTGCCGCGAGCCGCCGCATGGACGCAGCCGTCGCCGCCGGCGAGGACCCGTCCACGCTGGCACCCAATCCGCTGGGCGTGCAGGCGCCCGTGACCTGCGAGTATAAGCGCTTCGAGATGGACACCACGCCCGAGAACGCCCTGGTTGGCCTGGGCCTTGTGCTGGGCAGCGCGCTCGACCGCAAGCGCACGATCGCCGCGGATATCCTGTTCGAGTCGCTGCTGGGCTCCAACGAAGCGCCGGTTAAGAAGGCCATTCTGGCCGCCGGCCTGGGCGGCAACGTGGTGAGCTACACCGCGGCCGAGAGCCTGCAGCCCTACGAGCTCATCATGCTGCAAAACGCGCAGCCCGGCGTGGCGCGCGAGCTGCGCCGCGTGTTCCAGGACGCCTGCCGCGACCTATGCGAGCATGGCGTTCCGCGCGAGCGCCTGGAAGCCATCATCAGCAGCAACGAATACGACCTGCGCCAGCGCGACTACGGTATCGCCGACGGCGTGGCCATTGCGTGCGACGCGCTGAGCACGTGGCTCTACGATGACGACGCCGCGACGCTGGCGCTCAAGTACGGCCCGGTGTACGAGGAGCTGCGCGGCGACCTGGACGGCAGCTACTTTGAGGACCTGCTGCGCGAGCTGGTGCTGCAGAACGATCACATGGCACTGGTCGAGCTGGTGCCGGTGGACGCCGCCGAGGGTTCGGAGGGTGCCGAGGCCGCCGAGCTGGCAGCCAAGCGCGATGCCATGACCGATGCCGAGCTGGCGGACGTGGTCGAGCGCACGGCCGCGCTGCGTGCCGCGCAGGAGGCGGAAGACACGCCCGAGGCCAAGGCCACGCTGCCGCGCCTGCGCGTGTCCGACATTGGCGAGGCGCGCCCCGAGCCGCCGCTGATCGTGGACACGACCGCGCCCATCCCCTGCCTGCGCCACGGCATCCCCACCAACCGTCTGGCCTACGCTATGCAGTATTTCGACCTGAGCTGCGTCGCGTTTGAGGACCTGCCCTATGTGACACTGCTCTGCCGCCTGCTTAAGCAGCTGCCCACGCGCGAGCACTCGGCCGAGGAACTCGACAACTTGCTCGCCGGCAAGCTGGGCTTTTTGAGCTTTACGACCGAAGTCATGACGCAGCCCGAAGTGGACGGCGTGCGCCCCTACCTGCTGGTGAGCGCCGGCGCCCTGTCCGAGAAGA
>CALLFD010000046.1 GCA_937997605.1 uncultured Collinsella sp.
ATGCGCCAGGCCGAAAAGTTTGGTCGACCGGTTCTGTGCCTGGTCGATACTTCGGGTGCGTTTTGCGGCATCGGTGCCGAGGAGCGCGGCCAGGGCGAGGCGATTGCCCAGAATCTCATGGAGATGAGCGGCCTTAAGACGCCGATTGTCTCGGTGGTGACAGGCGAGGGCGGCTCTGGTGGCGCGCTGGCGCTGTCCGTGGCCGACCGCATCCTGATGCTCTCGAGCTCGGCCTATTCGGTCGTGAGCCCCGAGGCCTGTGCGTCGATCCTGTGGAAAGATACCGAGCGTGCGAATGAGGCCGCCGAGGCGCTTAAGCTCACGGCCCCCGATCTGTTGGCGCTCGGCATCATCGACGGCATTGTCGACGATAGGGGCCTGTCACATGAGGAGATCGCCGGTGCCGTCATGTCCTCGGCATTTGATGCCTTCGATACGCTTGGGCAGCTCGACGACGCGACCCTCACAAACCTCCGCTACGAAAAGTACCGCGCAATCGGTCAGTACCGCACGATGTGACAAAGGGAAAGCTCGCATGTCACATTGGGAAAGGCGTTCCATGTCACAAGTTTCTAACACCTCGTTTACAACGACGGTTTCATCAAACGCCATGGCCGTGGTGGACTATCTGTCCAAAAGCATGATGTCGGCGCTGCCGTTTATTGTCTGCGCGGCGTTGTTCCGCACCGTCGCCGTCATTATGGGCGAAGGTATGCTGGGCCTGTGGTCTGCCGATTCCGAAATCTATCGCCTGTTCTACAGTTGGCTCTATAACGCCGGCTACTACTTTTTGCCCATTTATCTTGGTTGGGCGGCCGCCCGCCAGCTCGGTTGCTCGGAGCAGCTGGGCATGATGCTGGGCGGCGTATTGATTGCGCCCGATCTGCTTAAGCTCGTCGATGTCGCATCGACGACGGCGGCATCGATGACTTCCGTGTATGGTCTGTTTCCCGCGCCGGTCAACGATTACACGACGACTGTTATTCCGGTTCTCATCTCGGTGCCCGTGCTATGGCGAGTGGAGTGTTTCTTTCAGCGCGTTATCCCTAAGGCCGTGGCGTTTTCGTTCGTTCCGTTTGCGACCATGCTTGTCATGGTTCCGGTTTCGCTGTGTATTACGGCGCCGGCGGGCAGCTATCTGGGCATGCTGTTGGGCCAACTTATGTTTATGCTTGGCAATTCCGGTGGCATCGTGTCGCTGCTCACGCTCATGGGGCTTGCCGCGGGTTGGGAGTTTCTTAAGATTGCGGGCGTCAGCAACGTTGTCCTATCGCTTGCGTACGCGCAGTTTATGAGCGTGGGAACGGATTCGTGCATTCTCATTGCCGCGACAATGGCGACGTTCGCCGTTTGGGGCATGCCCTTTGGTGCGTCGCTCCGCATTGCGGATAAGGATGAGAAGGCGCTCATGCTGGGCTATTCAATCTCGGGCGTGCTTGGCGGCGTAAGCGAGCCGGCGCTGTACGGCTGCGGCTTTAAATATGGCAGGTGCCTGACGTGCATGGCCATTGGCGGCGCCGTCGGAGGCCTTGTTGCAGCCGTGGGCCACGTTACGGCCTATACCATCGGCATGACGAATGTCCTCATGGTCATTGGCTTTGCCACGGGCGGCATCTCGAACCTGCTGTGGTGCTGCGCTGCCGGCGGCACGGCATTTGCGGTGTCTGCGGCGCTGAGCTACTGCTTTGGTGTGGTGCCGACGAAGGAACAGGCGACGGAGGACGGAGCCGATTCGCCCGAAACAGTGGCGAGCGCTGCTGAAGTAAGCGCATAAACCTGTGCGACACAAGGACGATTCCTTTGTCACATTCCAAGGTCGTGGCCCGTGTGGGTCGCGGCCTTTTTGTATCTGGAGGACAAAGTGGCTACACTACAATCCGTTTGAGCAATAGATATATATAGGCAGTACCGTGGGGGCTGATGAAGATGGTCGAGTGGATCGTTCGTCGTGCGCAGGGCGACCGTGCGCGCGTGGGCACGTTGACGGGCATGGTGTGTATTCTCGCCAATGTTGCGCTTTGTGCTGCGAAGGGCGCAATTGGTGTGCTGTCGGGATCGGTTTCGATTGTGGCGGATGCCATGAACAACCTGTCCGATGCCAGCTCGAATATCGTGAGCGTGCTGGGCTTTAAGCTGGCGAGCAAGCCGGCCGACCCCGAGCATCCTTACGGTCACGGTCGCTACGAGTATCTCTCGGGTCTGGTCGTGGCGGCGCTCGTGCTGCTGATCGGCCTTGAGCTTATCAAGTCCTCGGTTGAGCGCGTCATCCACCCCGAACCTGTCGAGTTCTCGCTTGCCCTGGTGACGGTTCTAGTGCTTTCGATGGTCGTAAAGCTCTGGATGGCGGCCCTCAACCAAAAGCTCGGTGACCGTATTGAGTCCGATACGCTGCATGCGACGGCTCAGGACTCAAAGAACGATGTCCTTGCTACGGGTGCTGTGCTGGCGTGCGCAATTGTTTCGCAGGTGACGCATATCAATCTTGATGCTTGGGTTGGACTTGCCGTTGGCGCCTATATTGGCTGGAGCGGGTTTGAACTCATCCAGGATACGGTGAGCCCGCTTTTGGGTCAGTCGCCCGATCCTAAGCTGGTCAAGCACATTCGAGACAAGATCATGAGCTATCCCGGCGTTTTGGGCGTTCACGATTTGATGGTTCACGACTACGGCCCGGGCAGGAAGTTCGCAAGCGCTCATGCCGAGATGGCGGCCGAGGCCAGCCCGCTGGAAAGTCACGACACGCTCGACAATATTGAGCAAGCATTTAGGAACGAAGACGGTATGATCGTCACGCTCCATTACGATCCCATCGTGACCGACGATCCAAAGGTGGCGAGCATGCGCCTGCGCATCAACGCAATGGCTCAGGAGATCGATAGCCGCCTCTCGATTCATGACCTACGCTGTGTGCCGGGCCCTACGCACACCAATGTGATTTTTGACTGCGTGCGTCCCTCGGATCTGCAGATGAGTGCCGAAGACGTAAAGCACGCGCTGGCACAACGGGTCGAATCGGAATATCCCAAGTCGATTGCAAAGATTA
>CALLFD010000047.1 GCA_937997605.1 uncultured Collinsella sp.
TTGGCTTCACCGGCGCCGATCTGGCAAATCTGCTCAACGAGTCTGCGCTGCTGGCCGCCCGCCGCCATCGTTCCGTGATCTCGATGGACGAGGTCGAGGAATCGATGGAGCGCGTGATTGCCGGACCGCAACGCAAGGGTCGTGTGATGACCGAAGCCGAGCGCACCACGATTGCCTACCATGAGAGCGGCCATGCCCTGGTGGGTCACATCTTGGAGCACTCCGATCCGGTTCATAAGATTTCGATTGTCAGCCGCGGCCAGGCGCTGGGCTACACGTTGCAGCTTCCGCAGGAGGATCACTTCCTCAAGACCAAGAACGAGATGCTCGACGAGCTTGCCGTGTTCTTGGGCGGTCGCGTTGCCGAGGAACTCATGTGCGACGACATCACGTCGGGCGCGAGCAACGACCTGGAGCGCGCGACCAAGATGGCGCGCGAGATGGTCACGCGTCTGGGCATGAGCGAGGAACTCGGCACGCAAGTGTTTGGCGAGGCGCAGCATCAGGTGTTCCTTGGTCGCGATTACGCCGATCACCAGGATTACTCCGAGGAGACGGCGCGTCGCATCGACATTGAGGTTCAGCGCATCATGCGCGAGGCCCATCGTCGTGCGGTCGAGATTTTGGATGCCCGTCGCGATCAGCTCGACCTGATGGCGAAGGTGCTGCTTGAGCGTGAGACCGTCGAAGGCGACGCCGTGAACGCCCTGCTCGACAATGAGTGGGATGCCTACCTTGAGCGCGAGGGCGATATCCTGGCAGCCAAGGAGGAGCGCAATGCCAAGGCAGCCGGCATGCCGACCAAGAAGCGTGCGCCTCGTATGAGCGAGGAGGAGCTGGCGGCTGATGCCGCAGCCTTTGCGCAGGCGGCCATGCGGGAGGATGCAGAAGCCGCATCCGAGACTGCCGATGATGCCGGTGCCGACACCGACGCCGACAAATAGTCTTTGTGGTGAAAGCCTCCGCGGGGAAACCTGCGGAGGCTTTTTCTTTTGAGCGATATGGGGCCATCTGTTGATTGGGGACAGGCTTAAATGAGTGTTTTCACGCATTTAAGCCTGCCTCCAATCAACATTGCTGCGGCGCTTTGCTCAACTAAAGCGTACAATACCGCCTATGCGAAAGGGGAACAGATGATCAACGAAACTATGTATGCTCGCGGCGCGGAAAGCTCCATCATCCGTGAGATTTTTAGCTATGGCCTTGAGCGCAAGGCGC
>CALLFD010000048.1 GCA_937997605.1 uncultured Collinsella sp.
CTGACCTGCGCATGGCGCGCGGCATCCACTGGATACTGACGCATTAAAAATGGCGCCCACGCGTACATACGCATGGACGCCATTTTTAATTTGGCTGAACGCAGCTACTATTCAGCAGTCTCCTCAAGCTCGGAAGTATCGAACTCAAAGTCATTACCGGGCAGGATGGCGTTGAGCACAATGCCCACCAGCGAGCCCACGGCAAGGCCCGAAAGCGAAATCGTCACGCCGCCCAGCTCCAGCACGATGGCACCGGCGGTACTGTAGGCAATGCCGAGCGAAAGCACGAGCACCAGAGCCGCCACCAGCACGTTGCGGTTGTTCTGGAAATCAACCTGATTCTCGATGAGGTTACGCACGCCAACGGCGCTGATCATGCCGTAGAGCACGAGCGACACACCGCCGATAACGCACGCCGGCATGGCGGCAATCACCGCAGCAAACTTGGGGCAGAACGAAAGCACAATGGCGCAGCAGGCGGCAATGCGAATCACACGCGGGTCGAACACGCGCGTAAGCGCAAGCACGCCGGTGTTCTCGCCATACGTGGTGTTGGCCGGAGCGCCAAAGAGCGACGCCAAGATGGTCGCCAGGCCATCGCCGAGTAGGGTACGGTGCAGACCGGGATCGGCAATGTAATTGCGTTCGCAGGTAGAGCCAATGGCGGAGATATCGCCAATGTGCTCAATCATGGTCGCAAAGGCCAGCGGCATGATGGTGATGATGGCCGTCGTGGCAAGACCGCTATCGAACTGCGGGCCAAAGAGCGCAAACACGGTATTGCCCCACACGATGGGCAGACCGACCCAGGGGGCGGCTGCGACGCCAGAGAAGTCGACCTCGCCCAACGCGGCCGCAACGGCATAGCTCACCACAACGCCCAGCAAAATCGGCACGATCTTGACCATGCCGCGGCCCCAAATATTGCAGACGACGATCACGGCCACAGCGATGACGGCGACAAGCCAGTTGGTCTGGCAGTTGGCAATGGCAGAGCTTGCCAAGATCAGGCCGATGGAAATGACGATGGGGCCGGTCACCACCGGCGGGAAGAAACGCATAACGCGCTTGGCGCCAAAGGCACGGAACAGGGCCGCCAGCACCGGATAGAGCAGGCCGGCGCAGGCTACGCCCAGGCAGGCGTAGGGCAAAAGCTCGGTCTCTCCGTTGGGCGCGATTGCGGCATAACCGGCAATAAAGGCAAACGATGAGCCCAAAAATGCCGGCACCTTACCGCGCGACAGGAAGTGGAACAACAGTGTGCCGATGCCGGCGAACAGAAGCGTCGCCGAAACGGAAAGGCCGGTGAGCACGGGCACGAGCACCGTGGCTCCGAACATCGCAAACATGTGTTGCAAACCCAACACAAACATGCGCGGGCGGCCGAGCGACGATGCATCGTAGATGGCATCGGTGACGGCGGGCGTCGAGGATTGGGACATGGAAGTCCTTTCATGATGGAAGGGCGATCAGGTATATCGGATAACCTGCCCGAACGATACGATCCGAACCATTGTACGTGATACACCATGTCTCGCGCGCGCCGTCACCTGCAAACGGTAGCGTTACTTCCAAACGCGCTCGGCAATGCGCTTGACCAGCGCGATCTTTGCCCACTGCTCGTCCTCGGTCAGCTTGTTGCCAATCTCACAACTGGCAAAGCCGCACTGGGGCGACAGGTACAGGTTCTCGAGCGGCACATACTTTGCGGCCTCGTGGATACGTTCGACGATAACGTCCTCGTCCTCAAGCTCAGCCGCCTTTGTAGTGACCAGTCCCAGCACGACCTTCTTGCCGGGAGCAACGTACTTGAGCGGCTCAAAGCCACCGGCGCGCGGCGTATCGAACTCAAGGTAGAACGCATCGACGTCCTCGTGCGCAAACAGGTACGGTGCAATGGGATCGTAACCACCCTCGAAGGCATACGTGGAGTGATAGTTGCCGCGACACACGTGCGTATTGATAACCAGATCGTCGGGCTTGCCCGCGATGGCGGCATTGTTGAGCGCCACGCCCAGCTCGCTCACTTTTTGCAGGTCAACCGGGCTCATGCCGGTCTTGGACACAAAGTCGGTATCGCAATAGATGCCCCAGGTGCAGTCATCAAATTGGATGTTGCGGCAACCCGCGGCATACAGGTCGGCAATCACGGTGCGGTATGCTGCGGCAATGGCATCGGCGAGCTCTTCGTCGGTCTTATAGACGGCACGCAGGCTCTCCTGCTGGCCATCACAGCGGTCGAGTGTGACTTCGGAGAACGTCTGGATCGGCGCCGGAATGGTCTGGCGCGCGATCTGGCCCTCACCCTCGAGCGACTTGACAAATTTGAAGTGCTCGACGAACGGATGGTTCTCGCCGCTAATGGGACCGGTTACCGCGGCGGTGTCGGCGGTAGTCTCCTCATCGTGAAACATGTAGCCCGTGCGCGAGGCGCGGCGCTCAATGCCGTTGAGTCCCCACATAAAATCGAGGTGCCAGTAGCTGCGGCGGAACTCGCCATCGGTAATCACCTGCAGGCCGGCAGCCTTCTGCTTGGCCACTAAGTCGCGGATGGCCTCGTCCTCGACGGCCTTAAGGCCGGAAGCGTCGAGTTTACCCGCGACATAGGCGGCACGGGCATCCTTTACAGCCTGCGGACGAAGAAAACTGCCGACGATATCGGCGCGAAACGGCGCGTTCGGTTGAATCGAAGTGCTCATAGGTATCTCCCTTTGCATTGGTTGCTTTACTGGGACAGAGTATGAGCGCTCATATGGTCATCGTAAAATATACGTTTATAACAGTTTGATATAGATGCTTCCTATATCAGTCTGGACTGTCATAAAGAGACTTGAACCGTGCGGAGCACAGCAGCCTAGATATGCTGACGAATCGCGTCGATATAGGCCCGACCGTAGCGCGTGAGCGTCGTGTTCTTGCGCGTGATGATGCCAATCTCCATGTACTCGTCCACGTCGAGCGGAATCGAGATAATGCCGGGGCCGTTGAGCTCGTGGCTGATCACGCCCGAGCATACCGTGTAGCCGTTGAGGCCCATGGCCAAATTGAACAACGTCGCACGGTCGCGCACGCGGATATTTTTGCGACGCTCGAACGTCGAGGTCAGCTCCTCGGAATAGTAAAACGAGTTGTAGCTGCCCTGCTCGTAGGACAGGAACGGGTAGTCTTCCAAGTCCTCAAGCGTCACGCTGGAGCGGTCCGCCAGCGGATGGTCGGCGCAGACGAAGACATGCGGCGTGGCGCAGAAGAGCCCTTCGAATACGAGCTCATTGGCCGCCAGCATGCGCTCGATGACCTCGCGATTGTGCTCCGACAGATACAGGATGCCGAGCTCGCTTTTCATATGCGCGACGTCCTCGATAATCTCGTGGGTCTGCTCCTCGCGCAGGGTAAAGTCGTAGCGCGCGGCATCGAACTCGCGAATCACATCGACAAACGCATTAACGGCAAAGGAATAATGCTGGCAGCTCACACTAAAGTGCGGCACCTGCTCGGACGTGCCTTTGTACTTGCCCTCGAGCAGGTCGGCCTGGTCGAGTACCTGGCGCGCATAGCCCAAGAAGGTCTCGCCCTCCTCGGACACAATGACGCCCTTGTTGGTGCGCTCAAAGATGTGCACACCCATCTCGTTTTCGAGATCGCGGATCGATGCGGTAATCGAAGGCTGCGATACAAAGAGCCGGCGCGAGGCCTCGGTAATGCTGCCGCATTCGGCAACTTTGACGACATATCTGAGCTGCTGGAGCTTCATGGCTGTCTCCTTAGCTGTTCGTGAGATTCGCGTCGGCAGTACCCGGCAGGCGCATAAACGGCGGCATCTCCCCCGTCGCGGCGCAAGCGGCAATCTGATGCAAAGCCCCGGCAACCGCATCGTCTGCCGCAGCGCCGATATGCCAGCGCGCGGCAGCCGTGACAGCCTCGTTGGCATTGGCGACTGCAACGGAGTTGGGAACGGCATCGATCATGGGCAAATCGTTATCGGAATCGCCAAATACGGCCACCTCATCGGGCGTCAGACCCAAAGCGCGCGCTAGCTCCAGCGCAGCGCAGCCCTTGTCCCAACCAGCCGGAAGGATGTCGAACAGGCGCACTCGGTTGTTGGGAAACACGAGCGAGAGTTCCGGCACCTCAGCGGCAACGCGCTCGCGTAGCTCCGCGAGCTCCTCACGCGAACGGGCACTCCAGATATTCGCCTTGAACACCGGCGCGTCATCGACGACGGGACGGCACGGGGCCTCTTCGCCTTTGAGCCATGCGTTGCCGCCCGACTCCATGGCGCGACGAACGCGCTCGGGATCACTCGTCACGCAATAGGCATCGTTGCCCCAAAAGTCATCGCCCAGGCTATAGACCTTCAGATAGGTATCGTCGGTCTCTTGCTCCAGATAGTCGGCAAGACGCATGAGGGCACCGTTGTCGCTCGCACGGGAGGCAACAACCTCGCCGTCGACAAACATCACCTGGCCGTTACAGAACGCGCCAGTCGAGAAGCACTCGGAACGATTTTTGAACATCCAGCCCATCGCGGACGGCTGGCGACCCGAAACCGGGCCAAAGTGCAGACCCGCCGCCTGCATGGCATGAATGCCCTCGATGGCGTAGTCGCTGGCGCCGTCATGCCCGGCTGGAATCAGCGTATCGTCCATAT
>CALLFD010000049.1 GCA_937997605.1 uncultured Collinsella sp.
TGGTGCAAGCACTGCCACACCGCGCTTGCCGAGGCCGAGATCGAGTACTCCGACGAGACGAGCCCCTCCATCTTCGTGCGCTTTGAGATGACCTCCAAGCCCGCCGGCCTCGAGAACTTCGACGGCCCGGTTGACTTCATCATCTGGACGACCACCCCGTGGACCATCCCCTCCGACCAGGCCGTTTCCCTCAAGCCCGGCGCCGCCTATGTCGCCGTTGAGCACGATGGCCGTGCCGAGGTCATGCTCGAGGACCTGGCTCCCAAGTGCTGTGAGGAGTTTGGCTGGGAGTACACCCCGGTCATGGTCGACGGCAAGCCCTATGTGGTTCCCGCCGAGACCTTCCACCACATCCACTACAAGCAGCCGATCTTTGACGGTGTTGAGGGCGTGGCGCTGTTGGCCGATTACGTCGGTGTCGATGACGGTACCGGTATCGTCCACAACTCGCCCGGCCACGGCGTCGACGACTACTTTGCCTGCCTCAAGGAGGGCATCACCGACATCTGCATGCCGGTCGATGACGACGGCAAGTTCTACACCGGCGAGGAGTTTGGTACCGGCGGCCCCTTCAGCGGCATGGATACCGACGAGGCCAACCCGCATATCATCGAGTTCCTGCGCGAGCGCGGCACCCTGGTCCTCGAGAAGAAGATCACGCACAGCTATCCGCACTGCTGGCGCTGCAAGCACCCGGTGCTCTTCCGTGCTACCGACCAGTGGTTCGTCTCGATGGACAAGACGGGTCTGCGTGAGCAGGCTGGCAAGGAGGTCCGCGAGAACGTCAAGTGGTATCCGGCCCATGCCGCCAACCGCATTGGCGCCATGGTCGAGCAGCGTCCCGACTGGTGCATCAGCCGCCAGCGCAACTGGGGCGTGCCTATCCCCAGCTACACTTGCGCCGACTGCGGCGAGAAGGTCATGAACGACGCCACGCTCGACGCCGTCATCAAGCTCTTCCACGAGAAGGGCTCCGACGCCTGGTTCACCGACGCTCCCGAGAGCTACCTGGGTGAGGCTTGCGTCTGCCCCAAGTGCGGCGGCCATCACCTCAAGGCCGATAAGGACATCCTCGACGTGTGGTGGGATTCCGGCGTCTCCTGGAAGGCCGTCTGCGAGTACCGTCCCGAGCTGGAGTATCCGGCGGATGTGTACCTCGAGGGCTCCGACCAGCATCGCGGTTGGTTCCAGAGCTCGCTGCTCACCTCGGTGGGTGCCAACGGCCATGCTCCGTACAAGGCGGTCGTCTCGCAGGGCTTCACACTCGATGGTCAGGGCCGCAAGATGTCCAAGTCGCTCGGCAATGTTATTGACCCCAATAAGGTCTGCGACGAGATGGGCGCTGACATCATCCGTCTGTGGGTTGCCTCCGTCGACACCAGCTCCGACGTCTCCATCGACCATGAGATTCTCGCTCGTACGTCCGATGCCTACCGTCGTTTCCGCAACACGCTGCGCTTCCTGCTCTCCGAGCTCGAGGGTCAGTTTGAGCCCGAGACCGACGGCGTCGCCTTTGCCGACCTG
>CALLFD010000050.1 GCA_937997605.1 uncultured Collinsella sp.
CCGCCGGAGTAGCTGATGCGCAGCTTGCCATCGAACTGCTCGGTAATGCGGCGGGCGGCCTCGATGGTCAGCGAGAACAGCGAACGGCCCGACATGTACATCTCGGTGGAGGGCAGCTCGTTCCTCGTCACATCGACGGGGAAGGTGTTGGTGAGCTTGACGCCAAACTCCAAACCGCGCTCGGCGCACAGGGCAATCAGGCGCTCGAACATGGGCACGGCATCGGCCCACTGCAGGTCCTCGCGGAAGTGCGTGTCATCGAAGACGATGTAGTCAAAGCCCAGCTCGTTGAGGCGCTGGCGGGCAAACTCATAGCCCAGCAGCGTGGGGTTGCACTTGATGTAGGTGTTGAGGCCCTTCTCGGTGATGAGGTAGGTCGCGATGCGCTCGATCTCGGCGGGCGGGCAGCCGTGCAGCGTGGACTCGGTAATGGAGTTGGAGACGCGCGCCGGGATGGACTCGACAAACGCAGCATCGACATGCTCAAACTTGTCCAGGTTAGCGAGCGCCCACGTGCGGCACTCGTTCCAAACCTCGGAGCCGCTGGCGTCCTTCATGCCCTCAATGTACGCATCGACCTTGGGGCTCTTAATGCCCTCCAGGTCATAGCCCACCGACATGTTAAAGACAAAGCCGTCCGGGCTGCCCAGGCCGTACTCGCGAGCGATCAGGTGGCAGGCGAACCATGCCTTCACGTACTCGGCAAAGGCCTGCGGAACCTCGAGCTCGGTCGACCACTCGCAGTTGTAGCACTCGTCCTGCGCCACAATGCAGGGCTTGTTAACGCACTTGGAGAGCTCCTCGCCGTCCATAACCTGAACGGTCTTAAGCTCAAAGAAGCGGGAACCAGCCACATAAGAGGCCACGATGTTCTGGGCCAGCTGCGTGTTGGGACCGGCGGCCGGGCCAAACGGAGTCTCGATGCGCTCGTCAAAAATGGGAAGCGCACCCTCCTGGTTGGTCGTGACCATCTTGTGCACGCCAAAGACGGCGCCCTGAGTCTTGTGCTCCTCGATGATCCAGTTCATCAGCTGCGAAAACGGGATCGGCCTCATGATGTCGCTCATAATGAGCTCCTCTCTGTAACGCCCGGCGAGACCGCGCGGCGGGCGCAAATACGGTGTAGCGCTAGCACAGCGCCGGCGACCCCGCGGAGGCCGCCTATACGCGCGTCGGATGCGGCGAAACATCCGACGCGCGTGAATCTACTTGTAATTAGTAGGCGCGATCGTTGAGCGTGCTCCAGAGCTTCTTGGACTCAGCCATGGTCCACGCGTTGATCTTGTCCTCATCAATCCCAACGAACTCGCGATCCTTGTACAGGACGCGGCCGTTGATGATGGTGGTGCGGCAGTTTTTGCCCATCATGCCAAAGAGCATGTGGCCGTCGATGTTCTCCTCGCTCAGCGGCGTAAAGGGCTTGTAGTCCATGACGATGACGTCGGCGGCAGCGCCGGCCTCGAGCACACCGAGCTTGCGATCGAAGTACTTGCTCGCCATCTTGGCGTTGTTCTCGAACAGCAT
>CALLFD010000051.1 GCA_937997605.1 uncultured Collinsella sp.
TGGCGCACCCGGTCGCTCACGACTGCGTCGTCCTCGAGCGCGGCCTCGCCGGTCAGCACGATCCAACACTCCCCCGGTTTCCAACCCGAAACCTCAAACTTGGGGTTCGCGCTGAGCTCGGTCCACACGTCCTTATCGCGCGAGGTGCAAAACCACAGCTTGCCATCATCGACCATGGCAAACGAGAACGGCCTCACGCGCGGCTGATGTCCGTCCGTCACGTCGATCGTGGCGAGATACCAAGCCGGAATACGCCTAAGATACGAACAGGCGCGCTCGAGCTGCGCCGTGCGGTCGTTGTCGGTCATAGGGACCCCTTTCCTGCGCTCAAATCGCGCCTAAACAAGTTGAAGATTGATGACGATGACGCAGATGAGCAGCAACGCCGTCACCACCACCGCCAACGCATCGCCGCGGCCAAATGCAAGCGCATGCAGACGTGTGCGGCCCTGCTCGCCATGATAGCAACGGGCATCCATGGCGGCAGACAACGTCTCGGCATGACGGAACACGCCCGTGAACAGCGGAATCGCCACACTGCCGAGCATACGCACGCCGCCGAGCGGGCCTCCCGTCACGCGCGCACCGCGGCTCGCCTGCGCGTCGGCCGTCTGCTTCATCTCGGTGGCAAACTGCGGCATAAAGCGCAGCGCGATACCCATAATCATGCCGAGCTCGTGCGCAGGAAGTCCCACACGCGCAAACGGCGCGAGCAGGCGCTCAAAACCCGCGGTGAGGTCGAGCGTCGGTGTGGCGAGCGTGATAGCGCTCATACCGGCCATCATCAAGGTCAGGCGGCACGCCATAAAGGCAGCGGAATGCAGCGAGCCCTCGCTTATCTGCAAAAAGCCGAGCTGCCACAGGATGCGCCCGCTCTGGTCGGAAAACAGGTTGAGCACCGCGACCACCGCGACGATCGCCAGCAGCGGCGCCATCGATGACAGGACGCGACGAGCCGGCACCCGAGACACGGTATAGATCAGGACAACGAAGATTGCGACCGGGACCAGTCCGCGGAAGCTACTGACCGTGAGCGTCGTGATCAGAAACACAAAGCCCAAGAGCAACTTAGTTCGCGGGTCCAGGCGGTGGATTGCACTATCGCCGGGATAGTAGCTGCCAAACGAAAACGCCTCCATTAGCAGCCCTCCTCTCGCGCGACCGTCTTGGATTTAGCAATGTCCGCGACGTTAGAAGGACCGTCCGAGCGACCGATTAGCAGGTCCACCAACTCGTCTGTCAGCGACTCAACCGTATAGAGGCCGTCAAAGCGCAGCGGCACGCCTGCCTTCGCAAGCGCCAGCGCCATGCGCTGGGCAGCGGGAACACCCAAGCCGATTGATTTAAGCTCATCGGCATGCGCAAAAACCTGAGCGGGCCTGCCCTCGGCAAACACCGTGCCCTCGTTCATCACGACAATACGGTCGCAGCAATTGGCGAGGTCATCCATACTGTGTGAGACCATGACGACGGTCAGGCCCCCATGGTGAAGTCGATCGATGAGCTCCAGGAAGTCACTGCGCGCCGCCGGATCGAGCCCCGCCATGGGCTCATCGAGTACCAGGACCTCGGGCTCCATGGCAAGCACGCCGGCAAACGCCACGCGCCGCTGCTGCCCGCCCGAAAGCTCAAAGGGGCTCTTGTCGCCCACCGTAGCCAGGTCGAGCCCCACGCGCGCGAGCGATGACTCAACGCGGCGGGCAACCTCAGCCTGCGACAAGCCAAGGTTATGCGGACCAAATGCCACGTCCTGTGCCACGGTCTCGGCAAACAGCTGACGCTCTGGATACTGAAATACCACGCCGACCTTTGCCTTAACCGCGGCGGCATCTTTCTTGTTTACCAGGTCGAGCCCCAACGCGTAAACGGAACCCTCCTGGGGACGAATCAGGCCGTTGAGATGCTGAACCAGCGTCGACTTACCCGAACCGGTATGGCCCGCAAGGCCCAGGAACTCGCCACGGCGCACCGCTAGCGACACATTGCGCAACGCCCAGGGGCTGCTGGGGTCGTTACCCCAGAGGGCCTGTTTGTTCGATGCGCCCTCGGCGGCCGAGCGCTTGTGCCAACGACGACGCTCGCGGGCGCTCAGCGAATAGCTATACGAAAGGTGCGAAATCTCGATGACGGGCTCCAGCGCGTCTGCGCTATCGATTGCAGAGGAGACGTTGTCGGGAATACGAGGATCGGATGCGAAAGGCCACCCGGCGATGCCTGTCCTCCTCCGCTCGGCATAAGCCTGCGCTATATCGGCGACCATATCCGCCTCGCGCACCCGTGCGCAAATGGGCACGCCCTTCGCGCGAAGCGCCCTGCCAAGACAGCACGATGCCGGCATATCCAGGTTCAGCCGCGCGAGTTCGTCCGCCCGCGTCAAGATTTCCTCGGGCGTACCGAGCATGGCAACGCGCCCCGCCCGAAACACCGCGACACGATCGGCCTCGGCGGCCTCTTCCATAAAGTGCGTAATCATCACGATGGTCATGCCGCGATTGTGCAACGCGCGGCAAGCCTTCATGAGGCCCTTGCGTCCACGTGGATCGAGCATCGAGGACGCCTCGTCCAAAATGAGCACGCGCGGCTCCATGGCGAGCACGCCGGCAAGCGCCACGCGCTGCTTTTGTCCGCCCGAAAGCGCATGGGTCTCGTGGCGTTCAAAGCCCACCAGACCCACGGCCTTCAGCGCCTCGCGAACACGCTGCGCGATCTGGGGCGATTCGACCCCTAAGTTCTCGGGACCAAAGGCAACATCGTCCTCGACAAGCGTCGCCACCAGTTGATCATCCGGGTTCTGGAACACCATGCCCGCAGTCGAGCGGATGTCGTAGACCAGCTCGGGATCGGACGCGTCCATGCCGTTGACGCACACCGTTCCCGCATCGGGCTGCAGCAGCGCGTTCAAATGCTTGGCAAACGTCGACTTGCCCGACCCGTTCCCGCCGAGGATGCAGAAAAACTCGCCATCCTCGATGCTCAAATCGATGCCATCGAGCGCTTTCGCAGCGCCGTCGTAGCTAAATGAGATGCCCCGGCACTCAATCATGCGCGGCCTTTGACCTGGTCCTTTTTAGGCGTGATAAGATTAGAGACCGCCTTGTACACCGCCAGCGTCAACACCGAGTTAAGCACGGTCTTGATGAGGTTAAACGGCAAAACGGCGGGAAGCATGAGCGGCAGAATCACATCGGCCGAGCCATACCAGAACCAAACGCCAATAGTAAGGTTTGCGACCATAGACAGCGCCGTAGCGGCAATGACGCCGAGCGCCAGGCCAATCACGGCACCCTTGTAGGTGTGCATCTTCTGATAGACGATAGCCGCGGGCAGAATATAGCCCATCGTGGCAACCAGGTTCATAAGCGCGCCGACCCAGTCACCCGTGGTGAGCGCATGGATAACGATCGCCATGGCGGCAACGGCAGTGCCGGCACCAGGGCCGTACGCAAACCCGCACACCATCGCCGGCACCAGCGACGGGTCATACGTCAAAAACGGCGCCGAAGGAAGGATGGGCAGCTGCACGTACATAAACAGGGCACCCAAGGCGCACATCAACGCCATGGTAACGAGCTGTTTGGTGCTCCACCTATTCGTGTTCTCAAAATGGATATGCTGCGACTGTTCAGACATAAGATCACCTGCCTCTTTCATCCGGACTCTAACCGTTGGTACTGGGATCTCACCAGTTCAGCCGGCATGCGAACCAACGCACACACGGGTCGCGGACTCATCGGCTCGGTCGCAGGCATCTCGCCTGCGCCACGGCGTCCCTTTGACACCGCCCGATTTACCGCCAGTGGGGAATTCCACCCCGCCCTGAAACAGCAATTGCAAGTGTAGCACGGGCAGGTTTTCGCGCAAGTATGCCAAGGGTAATTTATGGTGGGGATCAGTTGCCGCAACAACCACGTTCTCCGTTCGCTCCAAAGTAGCGCGCCTTTCGCGCAAAGCGCGAAACAGCGAAAGGGACACGTATCCCCATTAACCACATCCTTCTCCGCGAGCCGACCTCAAGGCCGTAAACGCAGGGAATCCGAGGACGTTCCGGAGAGAAACCCCGTCACGCCCCCGGATTCCCGGTGGGAGTTCTAGACCTTGTCGGCCTTAGTACATACCGCCGCCCTGCTGACCAGCGGTGGCAGCAGCGATAGCGTCCTCAAGCTGAGTGTTCTTGGGCACATCGGAGACGGTGGCCTCGGTGATGAGAATCAGGCTGGCGACAGAAGCAGCGTTCTGCAGGGTGACGCGGCTGACCTTGACGGGGTCGAGGACGCCCATCTCGATCATGTCGCCCCACTCGCCGTTGGCAGAGTTGAGACCCTGGCCAGCAGGCAGCTCGGCAACCTTGTCGACCACGACAGCGCCCTCAAAGCCAGCGTTCTTGGCGATGGTGGCGACCGGAGCGGTCAGAGCCTTCTTGACGATGTCGACGCCGATCTTCTCCTCGGGGTCGTCGATCTCGACAGCGTCGAGCGCAGGAGCAGCGTCCATGAAGGCGACGCCGCCGCCGGCGACGATGCCCTCCTCGACAGCAGCGCGGGTAGCCTGCAGGGCATCCTCGACGCGGTGCTTGATCTCCTTGAGCTCGGACTCGGTAGCAGCGCCGACCTTGATGACGGCAACGCCACCGGAGAGCTTGGCCAGGCGCTCCTGGAGCTTCTCGCGGTCGAAGTCAGAGGTGGTGTTCTCAATCTCGCCCTTGATCTGAGCGATGCGGGCGTCGATGGCCTCCTTGGAGCCAGCGCCGCCGACGACGACGGTGTTGTCCTTGGAGATGGTGACGGACTTAGCGGTACCGAGCATATCGGCGGTGATGTCAGCGACCTTCACGCCCAGCTCGTCCAGAGCGGCCTGGCCACCGGTGAGGACAGCGATGTCCTCGAGGATGCGCTTGCGGCGATCGCCGTAGCCCGGGGCCTTTACGGCGCAGACGTTGAGGGCGCCACGGATCTTGTTGAGGACCAGGGTCGGCAGAGCCTCGCCGTCGATGTCCTCAGCGATGATGAGCAGGCCACGGCCGGCGCGCTGGACAGCCTCGAGAACAGGCATGATGTCCTGAACGCTGGAGATCTTCTGGTCGGTGATGAGGATGTACGGATCCTTCATCACGGCCTCCATGCGGTCGTTGTCCGTGACGAAGTAAGCGGAAACATAGCCCTTGTCGAACTGCATGCCCTCGACGGTGTCGATGGTGATGTCGAACGTCTGGGAATCCTCGACGGTGATGACGCCGTCCTTGCCCACGACCTCCATGGCCTCGGCGATCTTCTCGCCAACCTCGGGGTCACCGGCAGAGATGGTACCGACGGAAGCGATCTGCTCCTTGGTCTCGACCGGCTTGGCCTGCTTCTTCATCTCGGCGACAGCGGCGTTTACAGCCTTGTCGATGCCGCGACGGATGGCCAGCGGGTTGGCGCCGGCGGCGACGTTGCGCAGACCGTCGTTGACGATAGCCTGAGCGAGCAGGGTTGCGGTGGTGGTGCCGTCACCCACGGTGTCGTTGGTCTTGGTGGCGACCTCCTTCACCAGCTGAGCGCCCATGTTCTCGATGTTGTCCTCGAGCTCGATCTCCTTAGCGACGGAAACGCCGTCGTTGGTGATGGTCGGGGCACCGAACGTGCGCTGCAGAGCGACGTAACGGCCCTTGGGGCCCATGGTGACGGTAACGGCGTCGGCCAGAGTGTTGACGCCCTTGGCGAGCTTGGCGCGGGCATCGGTGTTGAACGTAATGTTCTTTGCCATGGTAGGTAATCCTCCAAAAGAAATGTGACTCGCGTCGCCGCTTCCGAGTCCTATGCGGCGGACGCGTTCAAAGACGAATCAGAGATTCTGACGAGACTAGGCCTCGACGACGGCGTAGATGTCGTCGGCGCGCATCAGCAGATACTTCTCGCCGTCGACCTTGACCTCGTTGCCACCGAACTTACCGTAGATGACAACGTCGCCGACCTGAACGTCCATGGGGATGCGCTCGCCCTTGTCGTTGACCTTACCGGCGCCAACGGCAACGATGGTGCCGCGCTGCGGCTTCTCCTGAGCGTTGCTGGCGATGTACAGACCAGAAGCGGTCTTCTGCTCGGCCTCGTCGGGCTTGACCAGGACGCGATCTGCAAGCGGCTTCAAAGACGACATGCTTGTTTCCTCCTTTGTGGGCCGCGCGGTCATGCCGCGCGGGTTAACCCTTTTTGTTTGCGTACGCGTTGAATGGTACCCACGAATGGCGGGTTATACAACACGGAGTCAAAAAATCTTATTTTTTGGCACTTAGATTTTCTGAATGCCGGGGGATAACTTGGCAGTGGCTCCCGGGGCGGACCGGAGGGCATGAAGTTTGCTGCTCTACAGTCCTGCGCAAGACGGAAAGCACATTAAGTGCTTTCCTTTGCGTGCGGAACTCGCGACAAACTTCATGCCCTCCGGTCCGCCCCGGGAGCCAGGTTGACTAACTAGGGCCCGGCATTCAGAAAAGTCAGTGCAGCAAAATGGCGATGCGGATAGCGACATGGGCATGATTTTCGCTGCGAACACGGGTCCCCTAGGGAGCATCGTGCATTTTTGGGAGTTTTCAGCAGACCAGGACGGCTGCATACGCGCCAGACACACCATATTGGTCCCAAGGACGCCTTCGACCGGCGATTTGAGTCGGCAGGCGAACCCCGTCAAGACAAAAAGGCATGCCTCGCGCCGCACCGGACCCCAAATGACGTCGATCTCCGCAATGCCGCCCGACTGCAGCGGCACCGGCAGAGCTCGCGGTGCTGAATACTCCGTTTTTTGCACGGCACGGGCGGGGGTACATCAGGATCAGGAAGGACATCCCAGCCTTTTTATGCAATCTGTAATGGGAAGTATGCAAAACACCAAGAGATAGCATTGCTGGTGTCCAAATTGAGCGCGGGGCAGCAGCACCTCCGCCCCGCACCCAAATCCAACAGAGCAGGGACGCTCATGGCGGATCCCCACCAAAACGCAAACGCGGCTCGAGCGCTATCCCAAAAAGGCTGCCCGAGCCGCGCTTAACGGTACGGCATGAATACTTAGCGCTCGTAAATCAAGTTACCTGCCAGGTAGGTGGCTTGGACTTTGGTGGCTTGGAGTTCTTGGGGGTCGATGGTGAGCGGGTTTTGGTCCAGGACTACCAGGTCGGCATACTTGCCGGGCTCCAAGCTGCCGAGGTTTTGCTCGTCGCCAGCTGCGTACGCGCTGCCAAGCGTGTAGTTGCGCAGGGCCGTTGCCGCATCGATGCGCTCGCTCGGTAACCAGCCGTCCTCGGGCCAGTGGCTTTTGGGGTCCTGGCGCGTAATAGCCGTGTAGAGCACGTTCATGCTGGTAACGGGCGTGATAGGGCTGTCGGTACCGAAGGCTTGGCGGATGCCGCGCTGCTTATAGGTCGCAAACGGCCACATGATGCGGCTGCGTTCCAGGCCCAGATCGCGCTCGGGGCCGCCCGGGTCGAGTGTAATGTGACAGGGCTGGCTCGAGGCAACGACGTTAAGCTTGCGTAGACGATCGATGTCCTCGGGCAAGAGGTTCTCCAGGTGCTCGAGCGTGTTATGGCCGTGCTGGGGCAGGCCGTACAGGTCGGCGGCCTCCTCGAAGATATCCAGCGCGGCATGAATCGCACCGTCACCAATGACGTGGATGCGCACGGTGTGACCGCGCTCCGCGGCCGCCAGAACCAGTTTGCGCATGCGCTCAGCCGGAACCGTCAGACGGCCCTGATCGCCCGGGAAGCGCGGGTTGGTATAGGGCTCGGTGAGATAGGCCGTGTGTTCGCTCGACACACCGTCGAAGAACTGCTTAAAGCCTGGCGCCGAGAGCAGCGCGTTGTTCGCGTAACGTGCCTGCAGCTCTTCCAGGCGCGACTGGTCATCCAGCAGCGTGGGGAACAGATGGGCTCGGATGCCCAACTTGCCGGCTGCCTGCAGCTTGTCATAGACGTCGTCGCGGATAAAATCGCAGCCCGGCATGGGCATGAGCGACATATCGCATATCGAGGTGATGCCCTGCTCGGCCATCCGCCTCATTTGATCGGCGTAAGCGCTTGCGATGCGATCCTCGCCCAGCCACTCAAGGCAGCGCGGTAGCAGCTGCATGGCAGCCGCCTCGTGAGCAATACCCGTGAGCTCGCCGTTTGCGTCCTTGTCGTAGCTACCGCCCGCTGGTGGCTCGCTGTCGCGCGTGACGCCGAGTGCATCGAGTGCGCGGGTGTTGAGCCACAGCGTGTGCCCGTCACCCGAATACATAACACAGGGACGATCGGGGAATGCCGCATCGAGCGACGCCTTGGTAGGATGCTCGGGCGGGTCCCAACGGTAGTCGCGCCAGCCCTGCGTCACAACCCAAGCGTCGTCGGGCAGGTCCTGGGAAAACTCGAGCGCATGTTGCACCAGCGCCGCCTCGGACGTGCCCATATC
>CALLFD010000052.1 GCA_937997605.1 uncultured Collinsella sp.
TGCGATACGGGCGGCCTCTGCGGTAAACAGCGGCTTGCTGAGGATAGCCTCGATAGGCTTGATACGCGCGGGATCGAGAGCGCTGTTGCCCTGCAGGTCACCCAGCTCAGACGCAATGTCGACGATATAGCCCGCGGCGGCACGGTTGCCAAAATGGACCAGAACCGTGGATCCGATCTGCGCCTCGTAGGCAAGAGTTTCCGGGATGCCGTAGGCGAATGGCTCGGACAGCGCACGCGTCGGAATGTCCAGGACTACGCTCGCGTAGGCGGCGACGGGCTCAGGTACAGGCTCGGACTTGGCCGGGGAAACAGCAGGCTCGGGCGTGGCCGGAGTCTCCTCCGGATCCGGCGAACCAAACAGCGAAAGTTGCTCGACCATGGCCCCAGCACCTCCCATCCTATTCGTCTACAGAAACAAGAACCCCGCTCAGGGTGAACGGGGCTCGGATACAAACGTTTACGCAGCGATTAAAGCGCCATCGTGCGGGCGCGGTCGATGCGCGCCAGGCAGTCGTCGCGACCGACGAGCGCCATGGTCTCGCCCAGCGGAGGGCTCACCATGTTGCCGCAGACGGCGACGCGCACGGCCTGGAACACCACGCGCTTCTTAAGGTCCATCTGCTCGGGCAGCGGCTCAAGCGCAGCGTCGATGTTGGCAGCCGTCCACTCGTCCACGCCCTCGAGCGCGGCCTTGGCGGCATCCAGAATGGTACCCATGCCCTCCTTGGCCAGGCCCTTGTTAACAGACTTCTCGTCATACTCGAGCGTCTCGGCCGTGGCAAAGATGGGGGCGGCGACGGTCACGGCGTCGGCCGGCATCTTAGTGCGCGGCTTGACGATAGCGGCAAGCGCGTCGATCCAGTCCTCGCCGTACTCGACGTTGCCCTCGATGAGGCCCGCCTCGTGCAGCTCGGGGACCATAATCTCGTCGGCAAACTGGGCGTCGGACATGCCGTTGATGTACTCGGCGTTAACCCAGTCGAGCTTCTTGGGGTCGAAGGTCGCCGGGTTCTTGGAGATGCAGATCGGAAGAGCGTCGTGTAGGGAAAGAGTGTCCTACTGAGTGTAGA
>CALLFD010000053.1 GCA_937997605.1 uncultured Collinsella sp.
CCGCTGATTGTCTTTCTCTCGGTGTTCTCGTCGGCGGGCTACATCTTTTTGCTGACGTTTGCCAATACCTATGTGATGGCCCTCATTGTCGACCGCGTTCAAGCCGGTCCCGTGGCGGGTGACCAGGTGTTTGAGGTCTTCGGCCCCTATATCCTGGCGCTCGTACTCGTTAACCTGGTGGGTCAGATCCTATCCAAGCTACAGGACTACACCGTCTACAAGCTCGAGATCGCGGGCAACTATCACCTGGCGCGCCTATGCTTCGACACGCTCTCCAACCAATCCATGACATTCCATACCAGCCGCTTTGGCGGATCGCTCGTGAGCCAGACGAGCCGTTTTATGAGCGGCTATACGGGACTGGTGGACGTGACGGTGTATTCGCTCATCCCCACCATCACTTCGGTCATCTGCACCGTGGCCGCACTCGCCCCGGTGGTGCCGACATTTACCGTGATCCTGGTGTGCATCATGGTCGTCTACATCGCGTTTGTCTGGCTTATGTACAAGCGCATCATGCCGCTTTCGGCCGCGACGTCCGCCGCGCAGAACAAGCTCTCGGGCGTGCTCTCCGACGCGGTCACGAACATCTTGGCCGTCAAGACCTGCGGGCGCGAGGACTTTGAACGCGATCTGTTCGACGCCGCCGATCGTGCCGCGCGCGACGCCGAGACGGTCTCGATGCACGCCATGATGCAGCGCAACTTTACGACCTCGGGCCTTATCGTCATCACCATGGCCGTGGTGAGTGTGTTCGTGGCGGGCGGCAACGCGTGGTTTGGCATCTCGGCCGGCTCGCTCGTCATGATCTTTACCTACACCTATAACCTCACCATGCGTCTGAACTACGTAAGTTCCATGATGCAGCGCATCAACCGCGCTTTGGGCGATGCGGCCGAGATGACGCGCGTGCTGGACGAGCCATGTTTGGTGGCAGACGACCCGGACGCCCCTGAGCTCAAAGTGACCGAGGGCGCGATTGATTTTGAGCACCTGAGCTTTGCGTACCGTGACGCTGTGGCGGGCGAGAGCGTGTTCGATGACCTGACGCTTCATGTGGCGGCGGGCCAGCGCGTGGGCCTGGTGGGCAAATCGGGCTCGGGTAAGACGACGCTTACCAAGCTGCTGCTGCGCCTGGACGATGTTCAGGGCGGCCGCGTGCTCGTGGACGGTCAGAATGTCTCGCGCTGCACGCAGCAGAGCCTGCGCCGCCAGGTTGCCTACGTGCCGCAGGAGGCGCTGCTGTTCCATCGCTCCATTCGCGAGAATATCGCCTACGGCCGCCCCGACGCCACCGACGAGCAGATCCGCGAGGCGGCTCGCTTGGCTAATGCGACCGAGTTTATCGACCGCCTGCCCCGTGGCTTTGACACCATGGTGGGCGAGCGCGGCGTCAAGCTCTCGGGCGGCCAGCGTCAGCGCGTGGCTATCGCCCGTGCCATCCTAACCGACGCGCCGATTCTAGTGCTCGACGAGGCGACGTCTGCCCTCGACAGCGAGTCCGAGGCGCTGGTGCAGGAGGCGCTCGAAAACCTGATGCGTGGACGCACCTCCATTGTGGTGGCACATCGCCTGTCCACCGTGGCGGCGCTCGACCGCATCGTGGTGCTGGCGGACGGCGAGATTGTCGAGGACGGTACGCATGCGCAGCTTGTCGAGGCGGGCGGCGAGTACGCAAGCCTGTGGGGCCGCCAGACCGGCGCATTTTTGGAGGCGTAGGCGTCTCGGACGTGGGACAATTGTGCCCATTAGTTTATTGTGCCGTTGAGCCAAGGAGTCGTTATGCCACGCGAGACCAATGCCACCAAGCGCGAGCGCGCCATCGAGGTGTGTGAGCGCCTCGACCGTCGCTATGGCCCGGTCGAGTGCTTTTTGGACCACGAGAATCCCTTCCGCCTGCTGATCGCGGTGCTGCTTTCGGCGCAAACGACCGATGCACAGGTCAACAAAGTGACGCCGCGGCTGTTTGCCCAGTGGCCCACACCCGAGGCCATGGCTGGGGCGAGCGTGGCTGACGTGGCAGACACTATCAAGTCACTCGGCTTCTACAAGAGCAAAGCCAAGCATGCCGTCGAGGCCGCGCAGATGATCGTCGCCGACTATGGCGGCGAGGTGCCGGCCGACATGAAGGAGCTCGTGAAGCTGCCGGGCGTGGGACGCAAGACGGCAAACATCGTGCTCAACGTGGGGTATGGCATCGTGGAGGGCATTGCGGTGGACACGCATGTCAACCGCATTGCGCACCGCCTGATGCTGAGTCCCAAGACGCA
>CALLFD010000054.1 GCA_937997605.1 uncultured Collinsella sp.
CCCCTCCTCGAGCGCGGCGCGGATATCCTCGCGCAGGGCCTCGTCGGGATCCGCTGCCGCGGCGCCAACCGGCACGATACCGGTCTCCTCATCCTCGCTCGGCGGCGCGATGACCAGCGCAATCTCGCCCTTTACCTCGCCGCGAGTACGCAGCTCCTCGGCAAGCTGGGCGGCGGGCCCGCGCAAGACTTCCTCGTGCAGCTTGGTGAGTTCGCGGCAGACGGCAACCTCACGCTGGGGAAAGACCTCCGCCACGGCCTCGAGCGTCGCCACGATGCGATGTGGAGACTCGTAGAAGATGAGTGCGCCGGGCACCACGGCAAGGCGCTGCAAACGGCGCACACGGTCACCGTGCTTTCGGCCCAAAAAGCCCTCGAAGAAAAAATGCTCGCAGGGAATGCCGGACGAAACGAGCGCCGTGACGCAAGCAGAGGGCCCGGGAATAACTTCTACGGGCACATCGGCCTCACGTGCCGCCTCGACCAGCGCCTGGCCGGGATCGGACACGCTCGGCATGCCGGCGTCCGAGGCAAAGGTGAGGGTCTCCCCCGCCAGCAGACGGTCGACCAGGCCGGCGGCGCGGCTAGCGATCACATTCTCGTCGCAACGGACAAGCGGCCTGGAAATGCCCAGATGCATCAACAGCTTTGACGTCACACGCGTGTCTTCGCAGCAGATGGCATCGGCGGCGGCAAACGCCTCACCAACACGCGGGGACAGGTCACCCAGGTTGCCGATGGGCGTGCCGACCACATAGAGTTTGCCCGTATGGGCGCTGTTTTGCGTCATATCAACCTATTCAATCATGCCGCGCTCGAGCGTACCGAGCGCCGCGCGGGCGTCCCATGCCGCAATGCGCTTCTCGGTCTTCCACGTTTGGAAGAACCAACCGGCAGCCGGCGCAAACGAAGCCAACTGGTTGGCGATAAACACGCGCTCGTAGGCATTGCGGCCCTCGGGCGTAACCGACGAGTTGGCAAAGATCGCCGCGCCCGACCATTCGCCCACCAGCACGGGGAACCCAGTCGAAATCGCCTCTTTAAGCTCACGCTTGTTGCGCGAAATCGCCGTCGTCAGCCCGCGGGGGCTCGTGATGTCGAGCGCATGTTCGTCGCGGTAATGGTACAGGTGAAGGTCCATGTAGACGTTCTTGTACTTGGCGCCGCGCATAAAATGCTTCCACTCGCTGGGATGCCCCGAAGACGAAAAGACGACAATCTTATCCTCGGGCATATACGAACGGACGAGCTCGTAGGCATCGCGATAGAAATTGCGTAGGTAGTGAGCAGGAATGCCATCCGTCATGGTGAAGAGGCTCTTGCGAACGCTCATCTGCGGCGTGTCCAACAGCTCGATGCCCAGCAGGCTCTCAGCCTCGCCGTAACGCTCGGCCAAGCGCTCGAGCACGTCGAGTGCGACATGGCGGCCGTTGGTGGACGAATGCCACTCGGCAACAGCCTCTGGCGTGGCGGGCGAATCGTTGGAATCGCCCTGGCCACCGGGCACAGTTGCTAGATCAAGCAGCACGCGGATGTCATACTTGGCAGCCCACTCAATTGCACGGTCGATGTAGTCGACAACCGAGATGTAGGACGCATCGGACTCCTGCGAGCCAAAGGCATACCAGGGTACCGGCAGACGCACGGCATTGAGGCCAATCTGCGCCATGCGGCGGAAATCGTCCTCGCTCACAAACGTCTCGTAATGACGGCGCATGCGCTCGTTATAGGCGGCGGTGCCCATGGCCTCCTGCAGCTCGGCTGCGTTGGATGCACCGGTCGCCGCGTACAGCGACGGGGTCACCCAAGGCTCGGGAATAAACCAGCCAGAGAGATTAACGCCGAGTATCCTCTCCATCACTGCCCCCTT
>CALLFD010000055.1 GCA_937997605.1 uncultured Collinsella sp.
CGCTGGGGCATGGCGCCATGGCACGAGGTGCCGCGGACGTCGATGCGGAACCAGTCGGTATTGGCCATGCGCGGACCGGGCTCGCAGCTCACGGTGCCGGCGTCGACCTCACTCCAGATGTGCGCGGCGTAGGCGCCATCGACGCCGTCGAGCACACCCGTGCCGATCATGAGCTTAGCGCCCTGGCCGTTTTCCTCGCTGGGCTGGAATACGATGCGGACTTCGCCGTGGATGTCGTCGGTCATATGGCGCAGGATTTGCAGCGTTCCGAGCATCATGGCGATATGGCAGTCGTGGCCGCAGGCGTGCATGCAGCCCTCGTTGACGCTGGCGAACTCCTCGCCGGTCTGCTCGGTGACGGGCAGGGCGTCGATGTCGGCGCGCAGCAGGATGCGGCGGCGTGGCGTGCCGTCCTCGCGGTAGGCATCCGGCGCGGTACCGCGAAGCGTTGCCACCAAGCCGGTCTTGAGCGGACGCTCGTAGGGGATATTCATGGCGTCGAGCTGGTTGGCGATGTCGGAGGTCGTGCGCTCCTCGGCAAGGCTCAGCTCCGGGTGCTTATGGAAGTGCCGGCGCTGCTTGATGATATATGGTTCAAACTCGGTAGCGATATCTTTGATGGCTGCGGTGACGTCGTCAGCCGCGCGAGCCTCGGTCGCCGCCATAATCTGCTGTGCCTTGGTCTTCGTCATGGTCGATTTGCTCCTTGCTGGGTTGATCGCAAAATCGTACAGGCTCTCTCCAGTATGCCACCTGCCGCTAGGGCTGGTAAAGTTGCCGTTTGCCGCTTGGGGTTTTGTTACAAGGGCGGGGGAGTACACTCGGGGGTGTTGAATTTCCTGCCAGAGATGGGGATGCCCATGCAACATATCGATCGGATTATCCGCTCCAAGAACGTTTTTACCGCCCAAGACGGCATCGATACCGCCCGCGAGCTGGCGATTGCCATCGCAGGCGACCGTATCGTCGCAGTCGGTGCGCCCGATGACGTGATCGCCGCCGCTCCCGCCGCCACGTCGGTTATCGACTGCGGCGAGCAGTTTGTCTGCCCCGGTTTCCATGACGCTCATCTGCACTTCTTCCATACCTCGGTCGGTTCCTCGCCGTACATGCTCATGGATATGGGCACGTCCGAGGCGGCGCTGGTGCAACATGCGCTCGAGTTTTCCCAGG
>CALLFD010000056.1 GCA_937997605.1 uncultured Collinsella sp.
TCTTTATTCATAGGGGTCCTTTCGTTCGTTACCAATCAAGGAGCGAAAACGCACCGTCGCAATAGCCAAAATGAAGCACGGCACCGTTGTCGGGTAGCTCTCCCCTGCCAGTCACATACTCAAGAAACTCCTGGCAGGCTGAGCCGTGGGAAACCGCCAGCACGCAGTCGTGCTGCGGCCTGACCATGATGCGGGACAGCGCCGCGACCATGCGCACCCGTAGCTCGCCTTCAGACTCGCCACCAAAGGCCACCGGATAATCACCCCAGGGCTGCGGCGGCATATCGCGATTTGATGTGCCCTCCAGCGAGCCCAAATGCCACTCGCGTAGGTCATCGACCAGCTCTATCGAGCGGCCCTCACCAGCAATTAGCTCAGCCGTACGCCGCGCCCGGCCCAACGGGGAGGAATACACACGGTCAAAGGTCACGCCACGCGCCTCAAACGCCGCGCGCGTCGCCAGCGCTTGCTCGCGCCCGCGCGCCGTAAGCGGCGAATCGTGCCCACCTTGCAAAATATTCTGCACATTGAGCTCAGTCTGCCCATGCCGCACCAAATACAAATCTGCCACACGCCCTCCCCTCGCACCACCGCAAAGGGGACAGGTACCTTTGTGGTGGTTTACCGCCGGATCACACCGCGGTGACGCTCAACTACAGCAGCACGTCGGCAAGCGGACGCTTGGGTACGTGGTGCACCTGTGCCTCGTCGCGCCAATAATTGATGGAGCCATCGGGGTTGGAATCGATCGCATCGATCACCTGTATCTCGGCCGGAACGCCAAAGGCCATGATCAGCTTGAGCTCATACTTGTCGTTATCGAGCCCCATGGCATCGATCGCATGGGGCGTAAAGGCCTTGAACATGCAGGCTGCCACCTCGGGCGTGGCGCTGCGGGCGGCGAGCATCATCGTCTGCGCGGCAATGCCCGTGTCGACCTCGGTAATGGGAGCGGCAGGCTTGCCCGGAACGGCGCGCTCAGCCAGAATCGCGATGTAGCCGGTCGGGCGCTCGCCCTCGGCAGGACCCGGCCAATCCTTAAGTGCGCCGGCCCATGTGAGCTCGTCAAATACACGCGCGCAATCCTCGGCACCGCTCACCACATGAAGACGAAGACGCTGAGCATTGGCACCACACGGGGTCAGGTGCGCCAGCTCCGCCAGCTCGAGCAAAAACTCGCGCGGCACGCGCATAGACTCGTCAAAGCGACGGCACGTACGGGCACGACGGACCAGCGCATCAAACGCTTCCAGACCGAGCTTTTCGCAACCTTGCTTTGCCATCGATTCGACACTCGACGGTGCCTCGGGAACTGCTTCGTTCATAGGGACCCCCAATACAAGCCAATTGTCCTTAGGAAAATCTAACCTAAAACGTAGGCAATAACGAACAGGGCTGCAATGTTCTACACCTGTTGAATAGAAAATCGC
>CALLFD010000057.1 GCA_937997605.1 uncultured Collinsella sp.
ACTCCACCAAGTACAAGACCATTCCTATCTTGATCCAGTACTTCCGCGGCGGCTACGGCCACGTCGAGCTCGGCCCCATGATGGCCTGCATCATGATGGTCGTTATCCCCATCGTCATCATGTACATCCTCTGTCAGAAGTACATCATCGACGGCGTGGTGGCAGGTGCCGTCAAGGGCTGATGCCGTAACTGTTTTGCAAGTTTCTGCGGCGCCCCTCAGCGCGGCGCCGCGTATCGAAAGGTAGAGACATGGCCGAGATCGTTCTCAAACATGTTCAGAAGGTGTATCCCAACAACGAGTCAAAAAAGAAGGGCTTCTTTGGCAAAAAGAAGAAGACCGAGGAGAAGAAACACAACCTCAAGGTTACCGAGGACGGTGTGCTCGCTGTAGAGGACTTCAACCTCACCGTTCACGACCAGGAGTTCGTCGTCCTCGTTGGCCCCTCTGGCTGCGGCAAGTCCACGACGATGCGCATGGTCGCCGGCCTGGAGGACATCACCTCGGGCGATGTGCTCATCGATGGCAAGCGCGTCAACGACGTGGCACCCAAGGACCGCGACATCGCCATGGTGTTCCAGAGCTATGCTCTGTACCCCAATATGACGGTGTACGAGAACATGGCGTTTACGCTTGAGCTCAAGAAGGTCCCCAAGGACGAGATCGACCGCAAGGTTCGCTCCGCTGCCGAGATTCTGGGCATTACCGAGTACCTCGACCGTAAGCCCAAGGCGCTCTCCGGCGGCCAGCGCCAGCGTGTCGCTATCGGCCGCGCCATCGTGCGTGACCCCAAGGTCTTCCTGATGGACGAGCCGCTGTCCAACCTGGACGCCAAGCTGCGTAACCAGATGCGTGCCGAGCTCATTAAGCTGCGTCACGAGATCAAGGGCACCTTCATCTACGTTACTCACGACCAGACCGAGGCCATGACCCTTGGCGACCGCATCGTGGTCATGAAGGACGGCGTCGTCCAGCAGATCGCCACGCCGCAGGAGGTCTTCAACCATCCCGCGAACATCTTCGTCGCCGGCTTCATCGGCGTGCCGCAGATGAACTTCTTCGATGCCCAGCTGGTGCGCTCGGGCAACGGCTTTACCGTCAAGACCGAGGATATGAACGTGGCACTCGCCCCCGAGACTTGCGCTCAACTTGCCCTCAACTGGGACGGCGGCGACGTGAAGGAGATTACGGCCGGCGTGCGTCCCGAGCAGATCCTGCTTGCCGACAAGGGCGAGGAGGGCGCGCTCCAGGGTACCGTCGAGGTGACCGAGCTCATGGGCTCGACCGAGCATGTCCACGTGACCGCTCCCGACGGCCAGTTTGTCCTGATTATCCCCGTCGTCGACCTCGAGGCCAAGGGCGCGCTCAAGGCTGGCGACACCATCTGGTTCAAGTTTGAGAAGAACGCGACCCACCTCTTCGATAAGGTCTCTGGCAAGAACCTAATCTAGGCCCGGTGCATCCAGGCCCTCCCTTTGGGCGACTGCGGTATTGCCATCCTTTTGCCGCGGTCACATATAAGGCTCCCCTCCCGTCCACTGGGCGAGAGGGGAGCCTTTCTTTGTG
>CALLFD010000058.1 GCA_937997605.1 uncultured Collinsella sp.
AGACTGTGACTGGAGTTCAGACGTGTGCTCTTCCGATCTCTTCTTTGCATGCGGAACTCGCGACAAACGTAATGCCCGCCCGCCTCCGACCGACTACCAACTAATATTTTTTCAGCCCAGGCCCCTGTGTACCGCGCGTCGAAGATCTTCAAATTCAAATAACCTGACAATCGATTCTTATAGCAGAGGCCCCTTGGCCTTTAGTTTGATACAAGTTCCGCACGAGCCGGAAAGCACTTAATGTGCTTTCCGTGCGAGCAGGACTGTTCGCAGTAGCAAACTAAAGGCCAAGGGGCCCAGTCAACCTATCAGCAGCGATTACTCGGCAGCTAGTTGAATTTGAAGATCTTTGAGGCAAGACGGTATAGGCCGAGTGTGGTTTTGTCTCCGGCCCGTCCGCGCAGATTGGTGAAGAACCCGACCACGCCGTAGCGGGCACGACGATACATGCGCTCGTCGTAGGCCTTCAAATCATTCCACAGCGCCTTAAGGCGCTCGTCGGCGCAATCTTCCTCGGAAAGCTTGGTAAGCACCGAGCAGATCGCCATCATCATGGTGAAGTAGCCCATCATGTACGAACGCAGGCGCGACGACTCAACATCGCTGTACAGGTGGTACGAATCCATCATGATACGCGTAACACGGAATTGCTGGTCCAGACGCTTGACCATCGTTGCCTCGTTGACGCTCTGGCCTTCGCGACCGATAAAGTAACGGTAGAGGTCGATGTCGGCGTAGTACATGGTCTTGCAACGCGGCAGCGGCACGTAGGCGTAGATGTTGTCCACATAGAACGTGTGCGGCGGCATGGGAAGGTTGGACTCGCGCAGCACATCCGTGCGATAGCACAGGCTGTGCATGAGTAGGTTCTGGTCCAAGCGGAAATGACCGATCTGGTCCCAGGAAAAGATCTTTTTGCGCGGCAGGGCAAATTTGTAGCCAATAGCGGTATGCGTGCCCTCGTAAACCTTCTCGTACACGTAGTTCGAGATAAATAGGTCAACGCGCTGGTCACGCTCTTCAAAGCCACGCAGAATCGACAGCATAGTCGAAAGAGCCGCAGCATCGAGCCAGTCATCCGAGTCGACGACCTTGTAGTAGGTGCCCTGTGCCTCGCGCAGACCCGAAAGGACGGCAATACCGTGGCCGCCGTTCTCCTGGTGCACCGCGCGAATGATACCGGGATAACGTGCCTCCCACTCATCGGCCTTATCGGCCGTCTCGTCCTTGGAGCCGTCGTCCACCACGATAATCTCGATATCGGTGGCGTAATTGCTCCCCTCCAAGATGGAGGTGATGCAATGGTCCATGTCCTTGGCGGCGTTATACGAGGGAATACCGAATGTTATGACTTTATGCATGGCAGGCGATAATCTCATCCGAAAGATCGAGGGCGGAATTGGTCACGGCGTCCATATCGTAGTAACGATACTCGGCCAGACGACCCACCGGGTGGAAGTTCGTCAGGTTCTGGACGCGCTCAAGATAGCGCTCATAGAGCTCACGGTTCTCGGGCTCAAGAATGGCGTAGTACGGCGTCTCGCCCGAGCCGGGCGTATAGGCCTTGGAGTACTCCTTCATGATGGTGGTCTTGCCGGGCAGGATCTGACCGGTCATGTTCTTGAACTCGGTAATGCGCGTGTAGTCCTCGCTCGTGGTGTAGTTGACGGTGCCCACGGGCTGGAACTGGTCCATATCGAGCGTCTCGAACTTCATGTCGAGCGTGCGGTACGGTAGCGCGCCCAGATCGAGATTGAACAGCTCATCGAGCGGACCGGTGTAGACGATCTCGCCACCATAGACCTTGCCGTCGATCTTGACGGTAGTCTCGTCGATTTCAAAGAGGTCACGGGCGTCCACGTCGCAGAACACGTCGATCAGGTCGTGGTCGAGCATGTGCTCAAAGAGCGCCGTGTAGCCCTCCTGCGGCATGCCCTGGAAGGGAGCTTGCGGGAAGTAGCGGTCATCATCGCCCACAAAGACGGGAACGCGGCCGGTGATCGAGGGATCGATCTGATCGGGCGTCTGGCCCCACTGCTTCATGGTGTAATGCAAAAAGACGTTCTCGTAGACGTAATCGGCGACCTCGGCAAGATCCGGGTCGTTCTTCTTACGCAGCTCCATAATGGGCACCTTGACATCCTTGCCAAAGGTCTCCACGAGCTTCTGATACAGCTCCTCGCCGCGCTCGTCACCAAAGGCGAGCTTGAGACTCGCATGGTTGAAGGGCACGGGCATAAGGGTACCGTTGATGTTGGCGAGCACCTTGTGCTGATAATCCGTCCACTTGGTAAAGCGCGACAGGAAATTGTGCACGCGCTCGTTAAAAGTGTGATAGATATGCGGACCGTACTCGTGGATCAGGATTCCGGCCTCGTCAGTGCAGTCATAGGCATTGCCCGCAATGTGGCTACGGCGCTCCAAAACGGCAACACGATAGCCGATGGTCTCGGCAAGACGGCGGGCGCAAACGGCACCGGCATATCCAGCACCGACGACAATCATGTCGTACGCGCCGGCGTTAAAGCCTTCAGGCAGGCCTGAGGTAATCTGCATCGATACTCCTTGTCAAAAGCCACGGGCTCGTTAGCTGGGCTTTTCTCGAACATTCTTCGAGACATATTTATCAGAGCGATTATAGCGCTAATGCGTCCTATAATGAGCTTGCCACACAAGGAAAGCTCAAGCACCGCGGCGTACATAATTGAAAGGTAAACCCGCTAGCAGCGGGTTTATTCGTGAACAGCCGGGTGCCTGGAGCTTAGCGAAACGCTTGTAAGGAGTAACATGAGCGATTTCCTAAACCGTATGAAGTCTGCCGCCAAGGCCGACCTTAAGACGATCGTCCTGCCCGAGGGCGAGGATCCGCGCACTATCGTCGCGGCCACCAAAATCATCGAGGAGGGCCTGGCAAAGATCGTCATCCTGGGCAACCCCGACGAGATCAACGTTCCCGGCGCTACCGTCATCGACCCGCGCAATGCCGAGAAGCACGAGGAGTACGCGCAGAAGTTTGCCGAGCTCCGCGCCAAGAAGGGCGTTACCATCGAGCAGGCTCGCGCCCAGGTGATGGACGCCACCTACTTTGGCACCATGATGGTCAAGATGGGCGATGCCGACGGCCTGGTCTCCGGCGCCTGCCACTCCACCGCCGACACCCTGCGCCCCGCGCTTCAGATCCTCAAGACCGCCCCGGGCACCAAGCTGGTCTCGGCCTTCTTCGTGATGTGCACCGACACCCCGCAGTTCGGCACTGACGGCACGCTGATCTTCGCCGACTGCGGCCTCAACATCAACCCGTCCTCCGACGAGCTCTCCGAGATCGCCATCGCCTCCGCTCACTCCTGGTCCACCTT
>CALLFD010000059.1 GCA_937997605.1 uncultured Collinsella sp.
CTCTGCATCATCGAGGCCATGAAGGTTCTCAACGAGGTGACGGCAGAGGCGGATGGCGAGGTGCTCGAGATCTGCGTGGCCGACGGCGACCTCGTAGAGTTTGGCAGCTGCCTCATGAGGATCGGATAGGTGATATCCATGAACAAAGAAGAGCTCAAGAAGCTGTTGCCGCATCGAGAGCCGATGCTTTTGCTCGACAGAGCCGAGCTGGTGGGCGACGAGGCCCACGGCAAGATCACGATTACGGGCGACGAGTACTTTTTGCAGGGGCATTTTCCGGGAAACCCGGTGGTCCCCGGCGTGATCCAATGCGAGATGCTCGCCCAGAACTGCTGCGTGCTGCTGATGGGCGATGAGGAGGCGCGCGGCGCGACGCCGTTCTACACGAGTCTGGACAAGGTGCGCTTTAAGCGTCCGGTGCGCCCGGGAGACACGGTGGATCTGGTGTGCTCCATCACGCGTGCGCGCGGGCCGTTCCGCTTTGCGACGGGTACTGCGAGCGTCAACGGTGAGGTTTGCTGCCGCGCCGACATGTCTTTTGCACTCATGCACGAAAGTTAAGGAAGGCTTCATGTTCGACAAAGTGCTCATCGCCAACCGCGGAGAAGTCGCGGTGCGTGTTATCCGCGCGTGCCGCGATATGGGCATCAAGACCGTCGCCGTCTACTCCACGGCCGATGCGGACGCGCTGCACGTGCAGCTTGCCGACGAGGCGTATTGCATCGGCGGCCCGCGTCTTGCCGAGAGCTACCTCAACGACGATGCCGTGCTCACCTGTGCCGTAAAGTCGGGAGCTAAGGCAATTCATCCCGGCTATGGCTTTTTCTCCGAGAAGGCGAGCTTTGTGCGCGACTGCGACAAGTATGGCCTGGCGTTTGTCGGTCCTTCGGCCGAGGTGATCGACAACATGGGCGACAAGGACGCCGCACGTCGAACGGCTGCCGCGGCGGGCGTGCCCATCGTACCGGGCTGCGATTTGCTCAAAAGCCCCGAGGAGGCAACGGCCGAGGCCGAGCGCATTGGCTGCCCCGTGCTTATTAAGGCGCGTGCAGGCGGTGGCGGTCGCGGCATTCGCAAGGTCGAGCGCGTGGAAGATGCGGCAAAGGCGTTCATCGAGGCGCGTGCCGAGGGCGAGGCCGTTTTTGGCGACGGCGAGTGCTACATGGAGAAGTTCGTCGCGCCGGCGCACCACGTCGAGGTGCAGATTATGGCCGATAAGCAGGGCCATGTGTTTTCGCTCGGCGAGCGCGAGTGCTCGGTGCAGCGCCGCAACCAAAAGCTGATCGAGGAGAGCCCCGCGCCGTGCCTCGACGGACACGACGGCATTCGTGCCCGTATGCACAAGGCCGCGCGCGACCTGGCTCGTGCCGTCGGCTACGAAGGAGCCGGTACCATCGAGTTCCTGTATTCGGACGACGGCAATTTCTACTTTATGGAAATGAACACGCGCTTGCAGGTGGAGCATCCGGTTACGGAGTTTGTGACCGATACCGACTTGGTCAAGTGGCAGCTGCGCGTGGCAGCCGGCCAGCCTCTGCCCTTTGAGCAGGAGGACATGCCGGTCCGCAACCACGCCATGGAGTGCCGCATCAATGCCGAAACGCCGGACTTTCTGCCGTCATGCGGAACGGTCACCGCGTTGCGTGTGCCGGGTGGTCCGCGCGTGCGCTGGGATTCCGCCATGTTTACCGGTGCGAACGTTCCGCCGTACTACGACTCCATGCTCGGCAAGCTCATCGTGTGTGCGCCCACGCGCGACGGCGCCATTCGCAAGATGCGCTCGGCCCTGGGCGAGCTCGTGATTGAGGGCGTGAGCGAAAACAGCGAGCTTCAGCTCGACGTGCTGGCAAACGATGAGTTCTTGTCGGGCATGTATCACACCGATCTGATGGGGCATCTCTATGCTGGTGAATAGAAAAGCGAAGACGGTCAACGTCCTCGAGGGGCCGATGACCGAGTCGTGCGCCGAGTTTCCCGCGCGCCACGTGTTTATCAAGTGCCCGGAGTGCCGCCGCGTGATCGATGAGACACGCCTGCACGACAACCTCGAGGTCTGCCCCCGTTGCGGCAAGCATTTTCGCGTGAGCGGTCGTGCGCGCCTGGGCATGACAGTCGACGAGGGCACGTTTGAGGAATGGGATGCCAATCTGGCGTCGGAGGACTTCCTCTCGTTTCCCGGCTATGCCGACAAGCTCAAGAGCGTGAGCGAGCGTTCGGGCGAGCACGATGCCGTTGTGTGCGGCAAGGGCAAAATCTGCGGTTGCGATACGGCGCTCTTCTTTATGGACGCCAACTTTATGATGGGCTCGATGGGTTCCGTGGTGGGCGAGAAGATCTGTCGCACATTTGAGCATGCGACCGAGCTGGGATTGCCAGTTGTCGGCTTTACCGTTTCGGGCGGTGCGCGCATGCAAGAGGGCGTGACATCGCTTATGCAGATGGCCAAGATCTCTGCTGCCGTGAGAAAGTATAGCGAGGCGGGCGGCCTGTATATCACGGTGCTCACCGATCCCACGACTGGCGGCGTAACCGCGAGCTTTGCCATGGAGGGCGACATTATCCTGGCCGAGCCCGATGCCCTGACGGCATTTGCCGGCCCGCGCGTGATCGAGCAGAACATGCACAAGCGCCTGCCCAAGGGATTCCAGCGCTCCGAGTTTTTGCTGGAGCACGGCTTTTGCGATGCCGTTGTTCCGCGTGGCGAGATTGCGCTCAC
>CALLFD010000060.1 GCA_937997605.1 uncultured Collinsella sp.
GCATTCGGCGAGATGCGTTTGCGAAAGTGGTCAATTTTAGATTAGCGCTAACATCTTGTAGCTCGTCTCGTCGACGCCGATCCGGCGAAGCCCGTCGAGCCTGCCGCGCCCGTCGGCCTCCTCCAGCGACGCCTCGACGCGCGCGCAGATGCCCCCGACGGTGTGCCAGTCGACGCGCGCCAGCTCGGCCAGGGCGCTGCGGCACATGTGCAGCGCGAGCCACGCGACCCAGTCCTCGAAGGCCGAGGCGAACCTGCTCGAGGCGCACCTCGCCCAGGGGACGGGCGCGGTGCGCACGCCGTGCTCCGGGCAGCTGGCCCTGACGGGGGCGTGCTCCAGATAGCAGCGGGCGGCGCCGAGGTCGGGCGCCCTCCAGCGCCTGGGCCCGAGCCTGTCGTAGGCGGCGCAGCGCCGCCCGCACACCGGGCACCTCGGCGCGGCCCTCCTGGGCCTCACGGAGACGATTATGGAATCGCCCTCGATTCTCGCTCCCTCGATTACGGTGCGCTCGAGCCCGAGCGCCCTTTTGAGTAGACTGTTCAGCATGGCGGCGTTCCTTCGCGCGTTCATTTTTTCTTTGGTCGGAAAACAACGATACGCGAGGCGCGCCGCCGCCGCTAGGCGGGCACTTTTACCGGGCGGCTAACCCACACAAACCCCCGAAGAGCCCAAAAGGGGATAGGTTTATTTTGGTAGGTTATTCCTGCTTGAATTTGAAACATTTCGTTCGGTCAAAGCGTATCTATGGTGAGGGCCTCAGCAAGAATCATTAACGTCACCGGGAGGTGATTATGGAAGAACAAGCATTTAGACAGGCGGTCGAGGATCACCGTGATGTCGTGTTTCGAATCGCATTGACGTACCTGCGCGATCGTGCCGATGCCGACGATATTGCCCAGGATGTCTTTCTTAAGCTGCTTAAAAGCGATGGACATTTTGAAAGTTGGGAACATCTTCGTCGATGGCTTATCCGGGTCACGATCAATGAATGCAAATCGCTCTTTCGAAAGCCATGGAGGCGTGTGGAGGATATTGAGAACCTGGCCGATTCGCTTTCGACGGCGCAGGAGGAGACCAAGGTGGTCCTGTCAGACGTTATGCGACTTCCGGAGCGATTCCGCGTCCCCATCGTGCTCTATTACTATCTGGGCTTTTCGACCTCAGAGATTGCCGAGTTACTGCATGTGCCAGCCGCGACCGTTCGAACGCGTTTAGCTCGCGGTCGATCGAAGCTCAAATTCATCCTAGAGGAGGGCGACCGTGAAATCCAATCAAATCAAGCAGGCCTTCGAGTCCATCCAAGCCGATAGCAATCTTGCAGATCGCGTCCTTAATACTGCTGCGGGTGAGCCGCTTCATCGAAAGGGCCACGCGAAGCCTCTCTATGTTGCCGTAATCGGGTGTCTTGTCGGAGTGTTGGCGACCGGAGGGGTCGCCTACGCCGTTGTCAATTCCGGCTATTTTGCCTCAGCCTGGGGAAACCACGGCAATGGGGATTCCATTACCTGGACTAATGGCGGCTCATCGGGGACTAAATACACCTACACCAGAGAGTTTGGTGACGGCATTGCGCCCCAAAGCCTGGAGGGCACAGTCCAGAAGGTTAATCTGTCCGTCGAGGGTAACGGCTATACGCTTGATATCCATGAGATGGCAATCGACCAAAACGGCTGCGGTGCCGTGACGTTTACGCTGTCCAATCCAAATGGCGTTAACTACTACAAGCCGGCAGCAGAGACAGGCGAACTTGTTCTCTATGGTGAAGAAGAACAAGGCATCGGCACACCCAGCATGAACTTCGGCGAGGAATGGGCTGACACACGCTGCACAATTGATAAGGACACATCAAGCGACACGGTCATTAATGGCACGATGTACTTTGCCTCGTGGGATCGCGAGCGAGATTTGCAACATGCGGTTACCTGGAATATCTGCTGGACTGAGGGTGAAGGCGAGGACGCAAAGCCGTTCGAGGCATCGACGCCCGAGTTTAGCGTTGGAGCGTACGTCGATAAAAAGGAACTCCGCTCCGATGACTCGCCTCTCGAGATCAGCCCGTTTTCTATCCAGACACACATCGATGATCTGCGCATTGACGCAGTCACGAAGAAGTTGATCGTTACCTACAAGGATGGATCGGAGCAGATTATCGAAGACGATGCTGCGGGCGCGTACAATTTCTATGTCTCGCTGACGCGCAATAGCGGAGAGAACATCTCGGTGCCGACAAAACTGATCAATGTCGATCAAGTGGTCTCGGTAACCCTTGAGGGCACGAGGTACACATCAACAGGAGAGACCGAAACAGAAGTACCCTTTACCATCGTTTATTCGTAAAGTCTGGGCCGCTTCCCAAGGGGGGAAGCGGCCTTTTTAGCGTTATATGGACGAGTGGATTGGACGTTATTCGTCTGATTCTCGGAAGAACGCGGCAAATGGATGCGGATCACCGTGAAGAGTGGCGTTTTCCCAGATAAAACCGACCAAAATAAACCTGTCCCTTTTTGGCAGGGAACGTTGCCCCGACGAGCACGTCGGATTCCCGGGCCGGGCGGCACAGGGGTTAAGTTTGTCGCGAGTTCCGCACGAGCCGGAGGCCACTTAATGTGGCCTCCGTGCGAGCCAGGACTGTAGAGCAGCAAACTTAACCCCTGTGCCGACCGGACCGGGAATCCGCCCACGCGCACAGAAGGGGATTCCTTTTGTGTAGGCTTTGCGGAAATGTGGGTATTTTAGGATACGCCCGGCGGCGTGGTCTGTTGACGACACAGCTAACGCCACGTATCCTATCGAACTGCGTGTTTCGTAGGGGGATGCTGAC
>CALLFD010000061.1 GCA_937997605.1 uncultured Collinsella sp.
TGGCACGCCAAATCGCCCGGCTTTGCGCGATGTTGCTCAAACCAACGTCGATAAGCTGCGTCATCAGCGCGTGCATCCTTCATGCGGTTCCAGCTGTCGTCGACCATGCCGTTGTACAGGCGACCATCCATGGCGCAAAACCCGCTCTGGATCTGCTCTGTGGAATCGCTCACAATCGCGACAAAATCTCGTATATCTTGAGGCATCTCAACGCTCAGATACGTTTTATTGACACGGCATCCATTCTGCTGCGGCACATCGACCTGCGATTCAAACACATGCACGGTAGCATCGATGGCATTCATATGCGTATCGAAGATCTGAAGCTCAGGCACGCACTGGGAGTCTCCCGCCCAGGTAACCTCATAGCGCCACACCGCGCCGGCGTCTGCCGGCAAATAGCGAATGGCATCGATCTCGTAGCGACCGCAGTGTTCACCACGCTGCGCATCGCGGATAAGTGCGCACAGCGCAGGCTTTGCTTTGTAGTTAATCTTGGATTCCAGCTTGGCCACGCGGCTATCGAGGCGAATGGAGCCCAACCTTTGGCCACCGGATGCAAAAACGACATTCATCGACGAGCCATCCAAAAACGGAAGCACCAAGACGGCGAGCTCGCGCTCGTAATCGGAAACGGAAGGGCAAAGCGCCAGCACGCGGCCGTGATCGACCGGGAGCACCAGCGACGGCACACAAGAGCCGCTCGTCGTCGCATGGGCAAACGCTTGAGAACCCTCCCGCTCAATAAGCGCGGCGACATCCTGACCGGCAAAACGAAGCAGCACAAAAAGACGGCCCTGGCTGCGGCAAAGTGCCAAACGCTTGATACTCATCTACACTTCTCGCTTTCCCAGGGCGTTCGCTGCCATGCGTTTGCAGGCGCCCAAGCGCCCAAACCTCAAGACGTCGTAATCGAACATGAGCTTTTTGCACTCACGGGCATTGGGGGTCTTGCTGGTAAGCGCTGCACGCACCATAGCAGCAACAGAAGGAGCGCATTGTGCGAGCGCAGCATCGCTGCCCACGGCAGAACCGGAAAGGGCCGCGGCGACGGCAGCAAACACCCTGCCACAGTCCGTCCCCAACAACCTGAGCGCATCGTACAGCACCAGATCGCATAGGAAGTAATCCAGGTCATCGGCATGCTGGACATCGAGACCGTCGCGCTGCCAGTCAGCCAGCACCGCGGAGTAAATCTTCACGTGCTCCAGCAGACGTGTCTCGTCGTCGTAGCGCATGGTGTCCATGAGCGAACCCTTGCGCGCCACGCGGTAGTCATACAGCTTGTTTGAGATAAGCGCAGTCTTGCGCGAACGACCGTACACGGCAAAATCGAAGACCTGATCCTCGCCATACTTAACGGTTTCATCGAACACGATCCCGTTGCCCAGCAAAAAAGCGCGCTTGCAAGCGGTGCGCCATGCAAAGGGGCGAGACGATTCCTTAAACAGCAGGTCGGAGCTATAGCCCACAAACGACACATCGCGCGGGCTCAGCACATAGTTAAGCCACGGATACCCCGCCTCGAGCGGATACGGATTCGCGCCAAAGGTCAAAACGTCGCAGCCCTCGCGCTCAAAGGCATCGACGATCACACGGCACGCATCGGGCGTAAACCGGTCGTCGGAATCCAAGAACGCGACGATAGGCGCCGTGGACGCAGCGATGCCTACATTACGTGCGCTCGACAGGCCGCCGTTCTCCTTATCGACCAGCGTAAAGCGCGCGTCCTTTTCGCAATAGGCAGCCGCAATGTCGCGCGACCCATCCGGCGAGCCATCGTTGACCAGCACGCCTTCCCAATCGGGCATGTCCTGCGCAAGCAGAGAGTCCAGGCACCAGGCCAGGCACTCCTCCACGTTATAGATGGGAACGACAACGGAAATCTTGGGGGTAGCCATAGTCAAGTGCTCCTACTGTGCGACCGGAACGTCATCGGGGTGCGGATTATCACCGTATGTGCGCTGATACGTCAGCACGCGCCAGACCAGCGGCAGCCCGCCAATCTTAAAGTAGTGCTTAAACGTATTGATCTTGCCCGGCTTTTTAAAGCCAAAGCGCGAATCGATATAGGCGCGGGGCGACTTGATCATCAGGCGCAAGTCGGTCTCGCCACGCGGATCGAACAGCGACAGGTCAAAGCGACCGGCATCCCAGTCGGCCTTGAGCTCGGGAGAGACCTTCTCCCAAAACTGCTCGCGCAGTTCATCGACCAGGCGCTCATCATTCCAACGGTACGTATCGACCTTCATGCGCATTAAAATGCCCTGGAGCTGAGCCTTGAGCTCGGGACGCTCGCCCAAAAAGCGCTGCATCTCGGCATATTCGTCGCACACGCAAAACACCTTGTTGGGCGAATTAACGGAGCTCTTCTCGTTATCTTGGCGATAGCACAAAATGGGGTCCGCAATAAACGCGGCACGCTCGGCGCAAGCCCAAACCTTAAAGTTAAAGCCTGCGTCCTGATAAGAGGCACCCGGCGTGGGAAGGAACCGAATCTGGTTGTCGTTGAGGAACTCGCGCCGATAGATAGCCGACCAAATGGAAGGTTTGCGGTAGAAGATGCCCGGGCGATCGACGGGGCGATACGCGGCGCCCGTCATATGCTCGTCGATAATCCCAAACAGTTCACGGCGTTCGCTGGGCGTGGACCAATACAGGTAAAAGTCGCCCTTTACCACATCGGCATGCTCAGCATCGGCCTTGGCGACCAGCTTTTGGAGCGAATCCTCAAACATAAAGTCGTCGGACTCAAGGATGCCCACGTACTCACCGCGTGCCATCTCCAAGCCGCGGTTCATCGAGTCGCCGTAACCGCTGTTGGCTTTGTCGATCATCTTTACACGGGGGTCGCGATCCATGTACTCGCGGATGATATCTGGCGAGCTATCGGTGGAGCCATCGTTGATGCAGATGATCTCGATGTCCTTGAGCGTCTGCGCCACGGCGGAATCGAGGCACTCGCGCAGATAGCGCTCGACATTGCAGATGGGGACAAGCAGCGAAACTTTAGGGGTATCAGAGTTCTGCAAGAGAACCTCCTGTTGAATAGCGTGTAACAGGTTTATTTTAGCAGCCGAGTTGCGGCGGGCGGCAGCGCTTGGAATTAGAGAAAGCGCTCCAGGCAGGCTTTGAGACCGCGAGTCGAAAGATAGAACAGCGTGGCGTCTGCCATCGAAACGCCCGAGGTCGCCGCAACGAGCTTGTGGGCAACACGGCGAACGGCGCCCTTAGCAGGCATATCCGCCCACTCCGTTCCCAAAAACGTCGTAAGGTCCATGTTGACGCGAGCCGCCACGCGATGGAAGTCATCGGCATCCAAGCGCGCCAGGTCGAACACAATTAGGTCTAAAAACCAAGTGATCAGCTCGCCGGGGCACAGGTCCAAAAGACCGTAGACCGCCCAGTCCTCCAAGACCTCCTCGAGCATCCTCATGTGGGCGTCAAGCTTTTTGGCGCGAGCCTCGGCACTGTTGAACTCGTGCGTCGCCGATTCGCTCTCCATCACGTAGTGGTAGAACTTGTCCGGCATGACGACGGTCTTACGGGCAAGCGCATAAGCCGCAAATTGGAAGACGACGTCCTCGCCCAAAGCCAAACCGGGGGCGAAGCGAATGCCTTCGCGATTGAGCAGCTCGCGCGAAAAAGCCGCACGGCAGGCATAGGGCTGCGCATTCGAATGGAACAGCAGTTGAGGATCGCGGGCGCCGAAGGTACCAGCTTTGGGGCTCATGAGTTGCTGGACGCGTTTGGGAGCAGCATCGGCAGGTTCACAGACGCCGCCAAAAACGGCGGCCTCGGCATCCGCAGACTCCATGCCATGCAGCACGCGCTCGACCGTCTGGGCATCGATGTAATCGTCGGCGTCCACAAAAAAGACGGTCTCGCCCTCGGCGACATCGATACCGGCATTTCGAGCACACGAAACGCCCGCGTTTTCCTGGTCAATCACCAGTACGCGATCGTCGGCCTGCGCGATCTGGCGCAACACGTTCAACGAATCATCAGTCGAACCGTCGTTGACGCAGACAACCTGAATCGAACACTCAGACTGGACCAACAGCGAATCGAGGCATCGCTGAATGGAGCGCGACGAATTGTAGACGGGAACGACAATGGTCGCTTTGGGGGTCAAGGTCTCTCCCATGTCGACCTACCCCCTCAGCGATTCGATGAGGAAGGCAGCAACCACACCTGGGCCTCCAACCGAGGCGTAATACTTAGCACGCCCCAAGGCACCATCCGTCGCAAAACTCGGATGCTCGTCAACCCAGCCCTCAGGATCTTTGAGGATGGCAGCGAGATTTGCGCGCTTCCACGGCTTGAGATCGTCAAGCGAAAACTCCCCCGCGTCCAAGGCCGCTTGGAACTCCTTGGCCATCTGAACCAGGAACTCCTTATAGAACTTAGGCGCTAGGCGCACGTAGTTCCACATGTACGAATCGTACTTAATGAGCTGATTGAACTTGAGCATGCGCGCGACGTCATCACTTGCGTGGTCACGGGCATAATCCTCTCGAATCCAACGCTCAATCTCGGCATACTCGGTATTGACGCAAAAGACCTTAGCCGAAGAATTGACCGAGGAATTCTCGTTGTCCTGGCGATAAGACAACACGGCATCATGAAGGTAAACAGCCTTATCGGCGCACGCGATCACCTTAAAGGCGAATGACGTGTCCTGAAAGGATGCCCCCGGAGTCGGCAGGAACTTAATGCCGTTGCGCTCAAGAAAATCGCGACGGTACACGGCCGACCAAATCGACGGCTTTTGCTTAAAGAACTGCGTCGTATCGCTCGGGTGCACTGGCTTGCCACAGTCCTTGGCTTTAAACATCTCGTGCAGCGAACGGCGCTCCTCGGGCTTAGACCAGTAGAAATCAAAGTTCGCCTTCGCGAAGTCGGCATTATTGCTATCGGCGGCCGAGACAAGCTTTTCGAGTGCGTCGGACGCCATAAAGTCATCGGACTCCAAGATGCCCACGTACTTGCCACGCGCCATCTCCAGACCGTGGTTCATCGAGTCGCCGTAGCCGCTGTTGGCCTTGTCGATCATCTTGACGCGTCCATCGCGCTCCATATACTCGTGGATAATCGCCGGCGAGTTGTCGGTCGACCCGTCGTTAATGCAGATGATCTCAATATCCTTGAGCGTCTGCGCCAGGGCGGAATCGAGGCACTCGCGCAGGTAGCGCTGAACATTGTAAATGGGAATAAGCAGCGACAGAACAGGGCTGCCAGAGGCGTTAGTAGACAAATGTGCTCCTTAGGAAATACCTGTCGTTTCATGGTATCAAAGGGTCAGCGCGCTAGCGGGCGTTTATATAATCTATGGAGC
>CALLFD010000062.1 GCA_937997605.1 uncultured Collinsella sp.
GTATGCTGGAAGACGGCATTTTTCAGAGTGAATGCATACCTTGGTAAGGAGTTTGCCGATGGCGATTCGGGCGATGGGGCCGAGCGGACAACACAAGACTGGATTGGATGCTGCCGGTGCGGCGCTGCCCGAGCTGCTGGCGCCGGCGGGCGGGCTCGACCAGATGTTTGCGGCCATCGCCGCGGGCGCCGATGCCATCTATGCGGGGTTGGGCGGCTTTAACGCCCGTGTGAGTGCGCACGGTTTTACCGACGACGAGTTTGCGCGCGGCTGCGCCGTGGCGCATGCCCATGGCGTGCGTGTGTACGTGACGCTCAACGTGTTCGTGTTTGACGATGAGTTGTCCGACGCGGTGGCGTTGGGAGCTCATGCACTGGAGCTGGGCGCCGATGCTCTGATTGTCGCCGATGCCGGGCTGGCCTGCGCGCTGCGCGCGGCGATTCCCGGGGTCGAGATTCACCTGTCCACGCAGGCGGGCGTTCATAGCGAAGGCGCCGTGCGACTTGCCGCCGATGAGCTGGGGGTCGAGCGCGTGACGACGGCACGCGAGCTGACGGTCGACGAGATTGCGGCGCTATGTGCCACGGGCGTGCCCATCGAGGTATTCTGCCACGGTGCGATTTGCATCGGCTATTCGGGGGCGTGCGAGTTCTCGGCCCTGCGGCGTGGGCGCTCGGCGATGCGCGGCGACTGCACGCAGCCGTGCCGTTTGGCGTACGACCTGGTGGACGAGGCTGGACAGAGCGTTGTCGCCGTCGAGGGAGATCGCCTGCTGTGCCCGCGCGACTATCTGGGTATTGCACATCTGCCCGAGCTTGTAGATGCCGGCGTGGCGTCGCTCAAGATCGAGGGGCGCATGAAGAACCCCGATTACGTATTCAACGTGGTGCGGGTGTGGCGCCGGGCACTCGATATGCTGTACGACGGCGCGTGGGACCCCGGTGCCGTGGAAGAGCTTGAGCGCGAGCTGGGAAGGTCGTTTAACCGTGGGTTTACCGATGCGTACCTGCGAGGGCGTTCGGGTGCCGAGCTGATGAGCTTTGAGCGTGCGATTAACCAGGGCGTGCGCGTGGGGCGCTTGGTCGCTGTGGGCCACGAAGAGGTGACCGTTGAGCTCGACGCCGCCGTGGCGGCGGGTGACACGCTCGAGATCCGGTTTTATCCGGGTGCCGACGCGCGTCCCGATGTGCCCAAGCGCTGGCCGCAGGTGCCCTGTCCGGTGGATGCCGCAGCGGGGGAGCGCGTCGTCGTGCATTGCAAGCGTAAGGTTGACACGGGCTGCGAGGTGTACCTGATTCGCAGCGCCGGCGTGTTGGATCAGACGGCGGCGGTGTTGGAGCGCATGCGGGCCGAGGCGGATGCGATTGCGCCCGTTGCGCGTGCCGTTGAGGTGCTGCCCTTTGAGGACGTTGCGGTGGATGGCGGTGCGTCCACGGAGTTGGTGGAGTGCGCGGTTCCCACTCGCATGGTTTTTGCTTGGCAGCTGATGGATGCCGACCCGCGCGGAGAACTTGATTTGTCCGACGCCGTTGTGGTGCTTGACGAGGTGTGCCGCACGGGTGACGCTGACTGGACCCGCTCACTGATACAGCGTGCCGGGCGCGTCGTCTGCCGCAACCTGGGACAGGTGGTGATCGCTCGCGAGCTGGGCGTGACGTTTGACGTGGCGGCGCCGGTGTTCTGCGCGAATCGGGCCACGCTTACCTGGCTGCGCGGACTCGGTGCGGGGCGGGTGTGCTTGCCGGCGGAGTTGCTCGGCAATGATGCGGAGCGTATTGCCGAACTGGCCGCTGAACCCGGCGTCTTGGGTCCGGTCGACGCCGACCGTCCCGAGCTTATGGTGTGCGAGCACTGCCTGCTGACCGCCGAGGGCGTCTGCGCCACCGATGCGACGGGACAGGTTCGTTGCCGGGACTGCTTGCGTCGTCGGCAGGTACGCTATCTGGTCGAGCGTGACGGTACACGTCTGCCAGTTGCCATTGACGCATGCGGCAGGACGAGGATTTTCCTGTCGTAGGTGCTGCGTCGCGTCAGTTTGTTATCATAAGAGAGTTTATGGACTTCCAGCACCGCCGTTTTCGGCGAGGGTGCTATAGCAAAAGGAGGATACCCAATGCTGTCTGTTGACGAGCAAATGCGTATCATCACCTCGGGCGCCGCGCAGATCGTTCCCGAGGCCGACCTTCGCAAGAAGCTTGAGAAGGGCGAGCCCCTCAACATCAAGCTCGGCGTCGACCCCACCAGCCCCGACCTGCACCTGGGCCACGCCGTGCCGCTGCGCAAGATGCGTCAGTTCCAGGACCTGGGCCACAACGTCACCCTCATCATCGGCAACGGTACCGCGTTGATTGGCGACCCTTCGGGCAAGAATTCCACCCGTCCGCAGCTTTCGCAGGAGCAGATCGAGGCCAATGCCGAGACCTACGTGAGCCAGGCCATGAAGATCCTGGATCCCGAGAAGACCACCATCGTGCACAACGGTGACTGGATCCTTTCGATGGATCTGGCCGGTCTGCTGCAGGTGTGCTCCAAGTTCACCGTCGCCCGCATCCTCGAGCGCGACGACTTTACCAAGCGCTACCAGTCTCAGACGCCGATCGCCCTGCATGAGTTCCTGTATCCCGTGATGCAGGCTTTCGACTCCGTGCAGATCAAGGCCGACGTCGAGATGGGCGGCACCGATCAGCTCTTCAACCTGCTCGCTGGCCGTGAGCTCATGGAGAAGATGGGCATGGAGCCGCAGATCGCGCTCACCATGCCGCTGCTCGAGGGCACCGACGGCGTGCGCAAGATGTCCAAGTCCTATGGCAACTACATCGGCCTGACCGACGCTCCCAAGGATATGTTCGGCAAGACCATGTCCATCCCCGACGAGATGATCGGCAAGTACTATCGTCTGGCCAGCTCGCTCACCCCGGCCGAGGTCGACAAGATCGACGCCGCCCTGGCCGATGGTTCTGCCGACCCCTACGAGCTCAAGCGCGCTCTGGGCCGCGACCTGTGCGACACCTACCACGGCGCCGGCGCCGGAGACGAGGCTCAGGCCGAGTTCGACCGCGTGTTCAAGGAGGGCCAGCTTGCCGACTTCCCCGAGAAGCATGTCGAGCTGACCGTCAACGACGAGGGCCAGATCTACCTCGCCGGCCTGCTCAAGGACTTGGGCCTTTCGGCGAGCGCCGGCCAGGCTCGTCGCGATATCGACGGCGGTGGCGTCAAGATCAACGGCAAGGCCGTGGCTCCCAAGAGCTACAACATCGATCCCAGCGCCCTCAAACTGGGCGACACCCTCTCCGTAGGCAAGCGCAAGGGCTTCAAGTTGGTCTAACGAGCGAGTTGACCTCACAAGTGCAATAAGGCCGCAGCCGGGAATCCCGACTGCGGCCTTTTTGGTTACGACGATCCCATGGGGACGGAGGGATCATTTGGCGGTGCCGTTAAGCGGAGAGGCGTATTGTTGACCCATCGTTTGGGCATACAATGGCTATTGGTTTGCTGCGGTGAAGGTCTGTCCGCTCCGCAGCTTTTTTCTACGGTTAAAGGAGTATGTATGTCCGTTGAGGTCATGAGGTCTGTGATCGAGGCCGCCGAGGGCCGCGTGCCCGTCGACACGCTGTTTATCAATGCGCAGATTGTCGACGTGTATGGCCAGCGTGTGGCGCCCGGCAGCGTTGCCGTCAAGGACGGTGTGATCGTCGGCGTGCTCTACGATGGTCGCGACGATGCTGCCGGCACCTACGAGGCTGCCGAGGTCATTGACTGCCAGGGCCGCTATCTCGCCCCCGGCTTTATCGACGGACATCTGCACATTGAGTCCTCGAACATCCGTCCCGCCGAGTATGCGCGCATGGCCGCGACGCGCGGTACCACCACCGCCATTGCCGACAGCCACGAGATCGCCAACGTGGCGGGGCTCGACGGCCTGCGCTTTATGATCGAGGACGGTCGCCGCGCGCCCATTTCCATCAAGTACATGATGCCCTCATGCGTGCCCGCGCTGCCCGATGAGCAAGCGGGCGCTGTGATTACCGCTGCTGACATGCAGGCGTTTTTTGCCGAGCATCCGGGCGACGTTTTTGGCCTGGGCGAGATGATGAACCTGCCGGGCGTCTTTATGGCCGATCCCGAGACCTGCGCTCGCATCGATGCTGCCAACCAGACGCCGTCCAAGCAGGTTGACGGTCACGCGCCGCTCGTTGCCGGCAAGGACCTCAACGCCTATGCCGCAGCAGGTATTATCGCTGACCATGAGTCGACGATTCCCGAGGAGGCACTCGACAAGCTGTCTCGCGGCATGTACGTGATGCTGCGCGAAGGTACGTGCAGCCATGACCTGGCCAACCTGTCGCCGATGCTGCTGGAGAATCCTGCCCGTGCCCGCCGTTGCTGCTTTGCGACTGACGACTGTGCTCCCTCCGACGCGCTTGCGACCGGCATGATCGATAACGCCTGCCGCGTGGCGATTGAGGCCGGTATCGACCCCGTGGTCGCTATCTCTATGGCGTCCTTGTCCACGGCCGAGGTGTTTGGCCTGGACCACGGTTGCCGCGACCCGCACGAGCTGCGTGGCGCCATCGCCCCGGGCAAGCGTGCCGACCTGCTGGTACTCAACGACCTGACGTTTGCCACGGCTCCGCATCGCGTGTATGCCGCCGGTGCCCTGGTGGCGCA
>CALLFD010000063.1 GCA_937997605.1 uncultured Collinsella sp.
TGGTAGCGGTGACTGGATTCGAACCAGTGACGCCACGGGTATGAACCGTGTGCTCTAACCAACTGAGCTACACCGCCGGATGGAGCCTGCAACCAGACTTGAACTGGTGACCTCTTCGTTACCAACGAAGTGCTCTACCGACTGAGCTATACAGGCACTTGACGGGTGGGAGCTATAGGATTCGAACCTATGTAGGCAGAGCCAACGGGTTTACAGCCCGTCCCCATTAACCACTCGGGCAAACTCCCAATCGTTCAAGTATCCGCAGGTCCTTTGGTCTTTTGGACCGCCGCCCCCGCGAACGAAGAAGATAATACGATGCCACCTTGGGGGCTGTCAACGAAAACCTCTAGATACACGGTGCCGGGCGTATCTATATATCTTTGACCTGCGGTTTTACTGAGTTTGGATATGAAGGACGATGGATTTGGCTACGCTGGTGACATTTCCCGAGGGAACACTTTGTCACGGTGGAGTACATCTACAGCATCGACCTTCGATACCGACCCTCTTGCACTATTACATAGGTCACGATCGTGCTTCCACGGCACGTTCAAGCGTGGATAATCTCCCGCTTTTAGCGCGGCTCTAAGCCCAAAGCGGAGATTATCCACGCTCATTCTCCAGACGGGAGAACTATAGAGCCGCTACTGCTCGGGCCAGACCAAAGTAGACCCATAGAGCGGCTCCCCCTTGGTGCAGGGGTAGCGACTCAAGTAACACGACGATAGCAAGTCGAAGAAATAGGTCATGGCGTATTTCGAATAAACGCCGAGTCGGTCAATTCCGTTTCCCGCATTACCAAGACGATATACACGGTCAAAAGACCTCGATTTGTCATCGTTGCTAAACGCAGTAATTAGAATCTTCCTGCCCGAACGGCAATCAAGATACTCACGCGCCTGGGACGCAAATAGCCCGGAGACCGATACGAGAATTATCAATGACTGCGAAGCGTCTCCCATGTTTTTCAATTCCGCGACGTTAGCCCCAGCAACTATGCGAACTATCTTGCCCGCATAAAACATTTCCTGCTGAAATCGTACGAGATTGGCGCTCACATTATTGGTGCACCAGATTTCAACGTTTTTATGGCCATCAATTTCGTCGGCAAGGTGCTTAATAGCGATATCGGACACGCCGCTTTCAACCTCAGCGAACATCTCGATCATGCGAACGTCGAGCTCTGCCCTGTACTCCTCGTAGCCAAATTCCTCCTCTCGATGGCTTAAGTCGCTTGGAAAGACTGATTGAGTAAATGATTCTTTCAAATCGCTAAGAGACTGGTAGCCCAATCGATTGCAGAAACGACGAACAGCGGAACGGGTCACGAATGCATCGCGGGTTATTGTGGCAACATTGATTTCGCTCGAACGCCTAATGTGAGCGATGAGATATCGAGCGATGGCGGCATCGTTTGACCCAAACTCGCTGTTGATGATGGAGCTAATGCGATTGAGCACATCGAAGTCATTGATATTCACGTGATCCCTCTTTCCGCTCTCCTCGAAATCATAGTTCATTTATTGAATCAAACAGCTTTGGTCGTTCTCCTATGATTCAAATCAGTTGACGTCATCTTAATCGTAATTCCGCCACACGTATCCACCGTGTTGAATGATGGAAAGGGGATTCATGGGCAACGTGAACAACATCCCGTTTCTCTGGGGTTCCGCCACGGCGTCTTATCAGTGCGAGGGTGCCTGGAACGAAGACGGCAAAGGCCTTGGCGAGTGGGATTTCTTTAACCACACAAGCAATAAGAACATCAACCATGTTGACGGTGATGTATCTTGCGACTTCTACCATCGCTATGAAGAAGATATCCGCATGATGAAAGAAGGCGGACAAAACACCTATCGCTTCTCTCTTTCATGGAGTCGAATCATCCCCACGGGTATCGGTGAAGTGAATGAAAAGGGTATCGATTTTTATAATCGGGTCATTGATTGCTGCCTCGAAAATGGCATAGAGCCCAACGTTACGCTGTTCCATTACGATCTGCCATTCACGCTTGCTTGCAAAGGCGGATGGCTGAACAACGATATGGCAGAGTGGTTCTGCAAATACGCCAAGATTTGCTTTGAGCGCTTTGGAGACCGCGTCAAAATCTGGGCTACCGTTAACGAGCCGCATTTCTACAGCTACTGCGTAAACATGTTGGGCAACTATCCCCCCAATCGATCGCTCGACGTTCAGTCGTACATGCAGTTTCAGTACAACCTGATGCGCGCAAGCGCACTCGCAGTCCGAGCATATCGTCAAATGGGCTACGACGGCATCATCGGCGCCGTCCACGATGGCGGCGTTGTCGAACTCGACCCGGCAACCGAGCACCCCGATGACGTATTTCGATACGCAGACTTTTTCGCCAATCGCATGATTCTGGCACCAGCACTTCAGGGTCAACTGCCGCCAGAAATGGACGAAATCCTTGAAAAACTTGGCGTCTCGCTCTATCGATCCCCAAATGACGTAGAAGAATTCAGAGACGGTAAAGTCGATTTTATTGGACTCAACGTGTATTGCCGAGAGTATGTAACCGACTGGCACGGTGGAGAGCTTGCCGTTTCGGCGAACAATAAGGGCGGTTCGAGCAAAAAGGTCGAAGGAAAATGCATTGCGCCCTTGTTTGAAAGCGCCCGCGACAGCAATGTTCCCCGCAATAAATGGGGCCGCGAAATACTCCCAAGTTGCATGTATTCAACCATCATGGATGTCCACGAGCGCTATGACGCGCCCCGCATCTTTATTACGGAAAACGGACATGGCGCCTATGAGCAACCAGACGCAGACGGAATGATCCACGATGATGACCGCATCGAGCTTCTGGGCCAGTTCATCGAGCACATGATGAGGGCTAAGCGCGACGGCGCGCGCGTTGAGGGCTACTACCTCTGGTCGACGATGGATCTGTATAGCTGGATCAACGGCTACGAAAAACGATACGGACTTGTCCATATCGACTTCGAGAACAATCTGGAGCGCACCCCCAAAAAGAGCTGGTATTGGTACCGAGACCTTATCTCGAAGTATCAGGAGCAGGAAGGTTAGGAGAAAGAGATGAAATATCAGGCAATGTCCGAAACAGTCCTAAAGGCTGTTGGCGGCAAAGAGAACATTACATCGGTAACTCATTGTGCGACGCGCCTTCGCATCGACGCACGAGACACCTCGATCATCGATCTCCAGCTCGCCAAATCGGCTGACCAGGCGCTCGGGGCAGTAGTCAGCGGTGGCCAGCTTCAGGTGATCATCGGCCCCAACGTCACCGAGGCCTACAACGACTTCCTCGACTTCGCGGGAATCGAAGTCGGCGGTGGCACGGTTGCCGACGATGCCCAAACCGCCAAAGACCTTGCAGAAGGCATTAAAAGCGGTAACACCGCCATGGGCTTGATTGAGAAATTCGGGAACGTCTCTGCACAGGTATTCATGCCCATCGTCCCGGCGCTCATCGTTGGCGGACTCATTCTTTCGATCAAGAATCTCCTGGTCAATTATTGTGGATTGAGCACCGATAGCGGAACCGCCCAGGTTCTGCTGGCGATCTTCAGCGCCTCATTTAGCTTCCTGCCCGTTTACCTCGGCTATCAGCTCGCCACCGTCATGAAGATGCAGCCTATCATGGGCGCACTGCTGGGCGCAATCATGATTAGCTCGTCTATTAGCGGTGCTGAGGGTCTCGACTTTCTTGGCATCCCCATCCCGACGAATGACTACTCGAGCACGGTGGTGCCAATCGTACTGGGCGTTGTGTTCATGTACTTTGTTGATCGCGGTCTTCAGAAAATCATCCCCGACATTACCAAACTGTTCTTGAAGCCGCTGCTCACCATGTTCATCGTCGTGCCTGTTGAGCTGATTATCCTCGGCCCCGCCGGCAGCATGATGGGCTACGCGCTGAGTGATGCCGCCACGTGGCTCATGGATAACGTGGCATTTATCGCTACTCCAATCCTTGCAGCCCTTAACCCCTATTTTGTCATGCTCGGTCTTGATAAGGCCTACATCGCGATCGAAGTTACGAGCTTGGCGCAGCTCGGCTGGGCGCCCATCATCTTTGGCTTCATCTCAAACCTCTGCATTGGCGGCACGAGTCTCGCCTTGGCAACTGCAATGAAAGGCAACAAGGAGAAGAGAGGTATGGTCACCACGGTTGCCGTCACCGCACTCTGTGGCGTAACTGAGCCCGCATTTTACGGCTGCCTCATCGAGCGTCCCCGCCTGCTTGTCGGCACAGCAATCGGCGCCCTCTGCGCGGGACTCCCTGCAGGCATCTTCGTCCTGAAGGAGTATGTTGCGGGAGCATGCCCCGGTCTTCTTTCTGCGCTGATCTTTATCGCTCCCGATGGATCCATGGGCAACTTCGTACTGGCGTGCGTTGTCGCCGTCATCGCCATCGTTGTCTCGTTCATCGCTGCACGCGTGATCATCAAGAAGAATCCCAACTATATTGAGTAGATGCCCACTGCTTGCATTGGGGACATCCTCGGCAGACCATTAGCAAGAACCCAAGAAGTCCCTTAGGAGCTCGATTAATCCATTCGGATTCCTCAGGCACAAACGACCCCGATTCCACAATGAAATCGGGGTCGTTGTTTCTAAAGCCTTCGATAGACAATCGGTGTTTACCTTAGCTCCCTATCCAAGTTAATTATCCACGCTCGTTCTCCGGTCGGAAGATTTTCTTCTCTCGCGTGTCCAGAAATCCACGCTCGAGCAGAACATCCAGGTCCGCACCCGCCCTTGTCTCGATCTGTAACAGCAAGAGGCCTATTCCGCTTCTACATGTTACAGATCAAGATATTCCTAAAACACCCTAAGTTTCATCTCAATCTGTAACAGTTAGATGCCAAATATCGGTCTTGGTGTTACAGATTTAGACAAACTGGAGGACGAGACAAACCAAAAACGGGATGGGCGCTAACCCGATGGCGCACCACCTAAATAGAAACGGGCTCCGTCCCATATAGAGACAGAGCCCGAAACTCTCATGGAGGGCTTATAGGACAAAAAGTGTGTCCCGATAGAACATCCGTTTCCGTCCATTAATC
>CALLFD010000064.1 GCA_937997605.1 uncultured Collinsella sp.
CCCAGCCGGCCCAGTGGATAAGGGTATCGCTACCCCAAACATCGAACAGCATGCTGCTCTCCTTTCACACGCCCGCGGCCCCTCTTCTGATCGCGGGCAGTTTGGCCAAATGTCGTCAGTTCTGGGGCTTGCGCTCCGGATACTTGGCGGTATAGCCCTCGATGTGGAGCGTCGAGGCGATAATCTCCTTGACCGTCTCGTCGGGCACATCGGGGTGCGTGCGGATATACATCAACAGTCCCATGATGAGGGTGTAGAACGTCTCGTAGACATGGTCGATGCGTAGCTCATGATGGGTGACAAAATCCACCACGGTGGTGTCGCAGATATACTGCGCCACGCGCTGGACCACGTTGTGCAAAAAGCCGCCGTAGAGCGCGCCGCTGCTTGAGGTGAGCGTACTCGGCAGCTCGTGGCCGCTGGCGACCAGGCGCTTAAAGAGCGGGGCGACGGTGTCGAGTGCGCCCTCGATATCGCCGACGGTGCGGTTGGCATTCCACTGCTCGAGCTCGGAGATAAAACCGTCGATTGCCTCGTCCATGACGGCGGTGACGGCGGCGTCCATGTCAGCGAAGTAGTGGTAGAACAGCGAGCGCGTGCAGCCGGCTCGCTTGGTCACGGCTGATACCGATAGGTGGGACACGCCCAGCTCGGAGCTTACGGTGCGCACGGCATCGAGGATCTCGCGACGGCGTTCGTCGCCCGTCAGGCGCTTTGCCGCGCTATCGGATGCGGGGACGGCATCGACCACAGAGGTACCTGCTGTGTTGTTGCCCATGTTTTGCCGCCTTTCATCCTCTTTTGCCTGACCGTTCGCCTAACAGTCTTGAATATTGTTGACGGTTCGTCAATACTATTTTTGACACAATGTCAACAATGGCGGGTGAACGGCATGGGGGCATGCTCGGCCTGCAAAAAAGAGGGGCGCTGCGGTCTCGTCGTGCTGCGGCAAGAGAAGGGACAACCATGATTCTCAACGGACCGGGGATTAGCTACACCGAGCCCGATATCGGCGCGGAGTTCGTGCCGCCGCTGCCGGAGCATCCGCGCGAGGCCATCGTCAAACTGTGCGAGCACTGCACTAACCGCCTGCTGCATCGCGACGAGCTGCTGGGCTACGAGTACTGGTCGTTTGCCGAGGCCGCGACTGACGAGCAGGCCGAGGTACTCTGCAAGATGAAGATGCGCCGTCCCTACACGCTGCCCGAGATGGTCAAGCTCACCGGCATGCCCGAGGCCCAGATCGAGAAGATGCTCGACGACATGAGCTACACGGGCTTGCTCGAGTACAACTGGGAAAATCCCGAGCGCGCCAAGCAGTGGGTGCTGCCCATGCTGGTACCGGGTTCCGCCGAGTTCCTCAACATGCGCGTGAGCCAGCTCGAGGAACACCCGGTCTACGCCAAGTTTTTTGAGCAGGCATCCAAAGGCCCACTGTCTAAGGCCACGCCGATGGTGCCGCCCGGTGGTGCCGGCATCGGCATGCACGTCATTCCGGTCGAGAAGGCCATCGACGCCACGAGCACCTCGGTGCCGATCGAGCATATCGAGCACTGGCTCGACAAATATGATGGCAAGTATGCCGCCAGCACCTGCAGCTGCCGCGCGAGCCGTCGCGTGATGGGCGAGGGCTGCGCCGATGACCCCGCCGACTGGTGCATCGCCGTGGGCGATATGGCCGACTACGTGGTCGAGACCGACCGCGGCCATTACGTGACGCGCGAGGAGGTCTACGACATCTTGCGCCAGGCCGAGGACAACGGCTTTGTGCACCAGATCACCAATATCGACGGCGAGAACAAGATCTTCGCCATCTGCAACTGCAACGTCAACGTGTGCTACGCCCTGCGCACATCGCAGCTGTTCAACACACCCAACCTGTCGCGCTCGGCCTATGTCGCCAAGGTCGAGAAGGACAAGTGCGTGGCCTGCGGCCGCTGCGTTGAGGTTTGCCCGGCCGGTGCCGCTAAGCTGGGCCAGAAGCTCTGCAGCAAAAAGGCGGGCGGACAGGTGCCCGAGTATCCGCGCCAGGAGCTGCCCGATGCCACCAAGTGGGA
>CALLFD010000065.1 GCA_937997605.1 uncultured Collinsella sp.
CAGAAGGCACCCGCGAGCACTATTGGCGACCTTGCTGAGGCAGTTCAGGAAGTGTTCGGACGCGTAGGTACGCAAGTCATCGGTACTCGTCATGGCGAAAAGCTCTATGAGACGCTAATGACTTGCGAGGAGCGCTTGCGTGCAGAGGACATGGGCGATTACTTCCGCGTAGCCTGTGACTCGCGCGATTTAAACTATGATAAGTTTGTTGTGAATGGCGAAGTGACGACTATGGCCGACGAGGCGTATACTTCCCATAACACCAGCCGTCTGGACGTGGCTGGCACGGTGGAGAAAATCAAGACCGCCGAGTACGTGCAGCTAGCCCTAGAAGGTCGCGAATACGAGGCGGTGCAGTAGTGAAGGTTCTGGTTACTGGCGCAAATGGATTTGTAGGACGGAATCTTTGCGAAGCGTTGAGGAACATAGCCGAAGGCAAAGACCGTAGAGGGAAGTATCAAAGCCTGCTCCCTCTGACCGTCTATGAGTACGATCGTAACGGTACGCAGGAAGAGTTAAGCTTCTACTGTTCCGCTGCCGACTTCGTGTTTAATCTGGCGGGCATCAATCGCCCCAAGGACCCTTCAGAGTTCATGAAGGGCAACATGGAGTTCGGCGAGACGCTGCTTAGCTTGCTTGAGCACCACGGCAACAAGTGCCCGGTGATGCTGTCGAGCAGCGTTCAGGCTTCCCTTGAGGGTCGCTACGCTGGGAGTCCTTATGGCGAGAGTAAGCTTGCAGGTGAAGAGCTTCTGTTCGATTATCAGGAGCGCACGGGTGCGAAGGCGATGGTCTATCGTTTCCCGAACCTGTATGGAAAGTGGTGCCGCCCGCGGTACAACTCGGCCGTGGCCACGTTTTGCGATGCCATTGCAAACGATCGAGAGTTTCAAGTCAACGACCCTTCGGTCGAGCTCGAGCTGCTCTACATCGATGATTTGGTAACAGCGATGTTGGATGCCCTCGTGGGCGACGTGCGTCGGTGCCGCTACGCCGGTGCCGAGTGCGTGCCGGCCGAGGACGGCCGTTACTGCTACGCCCCGGGCGCCCAGAAGGCGTCGCTGGGCGAGATTGTGGGTCTCCTGAAGGGCTTCCGCGATGCGCGCGAAACGCTTACAGTGCCGAATCTGGAGGATGGATCTTTCAGCAAAAAGCTCTACTCGACGTTCTTGAGTTACTACGAACCGGGCCGCTTTGCCTACAGTTTGAAGCCCAACGTAGACGCGCGCGGGAGCTTCACCGAGTTCCTTCGCACGCCCGATCGTGGCCAGATTTCTGTTAACGTATCAAAACCTGGCATTACCAAGGGAAATCACTGGCATATGAGCAAGTGGGAGAAGTTTCTCGTCGTCTCTGGCACTGCGAAAATCAAGCTTCGCAAAGTGGGTGCCGATCAGGAGGGAAACCCTTATCCTGTTGACGAGTACGTTGTAACCGGAGGGGATATGCGTGTGGTAGATATGATTCCCGGTTATACGCATAGTATTACAAACCTTTCCGATGCTGAGGATCTGGTGACCGTGATGTGGGCCAATGAGCCGTTTGACCCTGAGAATCCTGACACTTACTACGATTTGGTATGAAATGAGTTTTATAAATAGGATAATGGGGGTAAGGCTCGATCGTCTATTCGTTGGCTTGTTCGTCGGGGCAACTGTTTGTTTGAATAGTTGCAGTGCGATTTCAACCCTTAAGGGTTTTTCTGGAATTTGCTTTCCGCTTGCTGTCCTTGCCTGCGTGGCG
>CALLFD010000066.1 GCA_937997605.1 uncultured Collinsella sp.
TCTTGCATATGGCGGCGCTGCTCGCCCAGATCGCCCACAAACAGGCCCTTTTCCTCGAGCATAACCTGGAGCTTCTCGAGCTCGCGCTCCTTTTCGCCCAAGCGGTACTGCGCAAGCTCAAGCTCGGCCGCGCCCTCTTTGGAGCGGCTCTCCAGGTCGTTCCACTGCGACTGCAGCGAACGCAGCTCGTCAACGGCCAGCATCTGCGTAAGCTCATTCGCGCGCGAGGACAGCTCTTTGTACTTGCGCGCGCGATCGACCTGACGCTCCAGCGGTCGCAGCTGACGGGCGATTTCCTTATTGATGTCGCGGGCACGCGTCAGGTGCTCGTCCATCGACTTAATCTTTTTGAGCGCACGCTCTTTGCGGCGCTTGTGCTTGGAGATGCCGGCGGCCTCCTCGATGAGGGCGCGGCGCTCCTCGGGGCGGCTCTGCAAAATGGCGTCGAGCTTGCCCTGGCTGATGATGGAATGCGTATCCTTGCCCAGGCCCGAATCGTGCAGGATGTCCTGAATGTCCATCAGGCGGCACGGACTCGAGTTGATGAGGTACTCGCTTTCGCCCGAGCGATACATGCGACGGGTGATGGCGACCTCGTCAAAATCGACGGGCAGCATATGGTCCGAGTTATCGAGCACCAGCGTGACCTCGGCGACACCCACCGGTTTGCGCGCCGACGAGCCCGAGAAGATGACGTCCTCCATGGCCTGGCCGCGCAGCTGCTTGGCGCTCTGCTCGCCCAGGACCCACAGAATCGAGTCGGAGATGTTCGATTTTCCCGAGCCGTTGGGACCGACGATGACGGTCAGGCCCGGCTCAAATGACATATGGGCGCGGTCGGCAAACGACTTGAACCCTTTGAGCGTGAGGGACTTGAGATACACGGTTCCTCGCTTAAACAGGCTTCTTGTTGAGAATCACGCCGTTGGTGGTGTAGCCCATGCGGTCAAGTGCCTCGAGTGCAGCGGCTCCCTCGGCTTCCTTCTTTGAGGAGCCGGAGCCGCGACCCTGACGAATACCATCGATCAACACCACGGCGGTAAAGGTGGGCGCATGCGCCGGGCCCTCGGAGCCAACGAGCTTATACGCCGGGGGCTCGTGACCGTCGGCTTGCACGCACTCCTGCAAAAACGACTTGGGGTTTGCAGGATGCTCGGCACGCTCGGAAGCCAAATGCGGCTTAAGCGTACGATGGATAAACTCTGCCGCGGCATCCCAGCCGGCATCCAGGTACAGCGCGCCCACGAGCGACTCATAGACGTTCTCGAGGGCCGAATGCAAGCCGCGCGCACCGGTACCGGTCTCGGAGGCACCAAAGATGATGATGTCGTCGATGCCCAGCTCGTGAGAAACCTCGGACAGCGTAGCGCCCGAGACAAGCGACACCTTCAAGCGCGTGAGCTTGCCCTCGTCAAACTCCGGATAGGACTCAAACAGGGAGCGTGCGACCACAGCGCCCAAAATGGAATCGCCCAAGAACTCAAGGCGCTCATAGCTGGCAGAAACCGGCTGGCCCTCGACGGCCGAGGGATGCGTAAGTGCCGCGCGCAGCAGCACCTTATTATTGAACTCGTGGCCCAGGATTTCCTGGGCACGCGTAAGTCGTTCGGATAAAGCCAAGACTTAGGCCTCCTTGGCAGCTTCGATAGCGTCGACGGCGTCGGCGACAGAGTTGAGCGAGAGCAGGGTCTCGTCATCGATCTCGAGGTTGAACTCGTCCTCGATAGCCGTAACCAGCTGCAGGCGCTCGAGCGAGTTGGCATCGAGGTCGTCAAAGGTGGTCTCATCGCTAATTTCGGCAACATCGACGCCCAGAACGTCAGCAGCGACCTCGGCGATCTTGTCGAAGATTTCGGAGCGGTCCATAGCGCTTCCTCTCATAGTGCATGAATACCAAAAGAATGGTACCGCCCGGGCGGTACCAAGACACGGTTCTGATTCTACCCCACGACGTGCGCCGCGAAGCACATAACAGCGCTCTAACTCGCTCTTATAAAACGATACCGTCCATGGAGTTAGCGACGTTCTCGACCAGCCCCGCGCGCACGGCTTCGGCCGCCGCGAGCGTACCGTTTTTAACAGCCTCGACCGAGGTGGCGCCATGGCCGATCAGGACCACGCCGCGCAGGCCCAGAAGAATCGCGCCGCCCTTGGCGTCGCCAGAGAGCTTGGCCTTAATCTCGCGCATTTGCTTTTTGATGAGCAGCGCGGCAATCTTGGTGCCGAGCGAAGACATAAAGACACCCTTGAGCTCCTGCAGCAAAAACTTGGCAGCGCCCTCGGTGGCCTTGAGCGCAATATTGCCCGACATGCCATCGGCAACGACGACATCGAAGTTACCTGAGGTGATGTCCGTTCCCTCGCAGTTACCAACAAAGCCGGGAACGGCGGCTTTCATGGCCGGGAAACAGGCCTTGGTAAAGTTGGAGCCCTTCTCATCCTCGGTGCCGTTGGCAAGCAGGCCCACGCGGGGATGCTCAATACCCAGGACGACGCGCGCATAGGCACAACCCATCTGGGCAAAACGAACCATATCGTCGACCTCGACATCGGGGTTGGCGCCCATGTCGCACAGGACCGTCAGGCCGCCGGCACGATTGGGCAGCGCATTGGTAAGGCACGGACGCACCGGCTGCTTCTTGCCCTCGGCCTGATACCTAAATGGCGTCACGTAAGCGGTAGCCGCGGCGGTCATAGCACCAGTAGAACCAGCAGAGAAGAACGCGTCCGCGTTGCCCTTCTTAATGGCACGGCAGGAAAGCACAATCGAAGACTTGCGCTTGGTCATCACGGCGCGAATGGGATCGTCATCCATGGCGATAACGTCGGGTGCCTCAAGGGCCTCGACGCGCGCATGGGAGGCGGCAAAGGGATTGACGATTTCGGCGGGGCCAGCTGCCAAGACCTCGATATCGGGATCGGCGGCAAGTGCGGCCTCGATACCATCGAGAACGACCTGAGGTTTCTCGTCTCCGCCCACAACGTCTACACAAACGCGAACGTTACTCATATACATGCTCCTTATACAAAAATGGCCGACTCATTGAGCCGGCCATTGTGGTTCCATTTGGAACGGCATCGCATCCAGAGTATACCGTTACTCGGTAACGATAACCTCGCGGTCCTTGTAGAAACCGCAGCTGGGGCACACGTGGTGCGGAAGCTTGACAGCGCCGCAACGCGGGCACGTGGACTGAGCCGCAGCCGAAATCTTCATGTTGGCGGAACGACGGGTGTGAGTGCGGATACGACCCTGCTTTTGTTTAGGTACGGGCATAGTGACCTTCCTTATGAACTATCCAGTGTGGCGATTACGCGCAAGTAGCGATACTACCACAGTTTTACTCATCGAGCTTGAGATTCTTCAATGCTGCAAATGGATTTTCCGTGGCAGCGGCCCATTCTGCCTCTGCCTGGGCGGCGCAATCGCATTGCTCGACGTTGAGATTACAACCGCAGGTGGGACACAGACCGCGGCAATCAGGCTTGCAGAGCACCACAATCGGCGTGTCCATAACGACCGCGTCATTGATGGGCTCGCCCAGATCGACAATGCGGTCCTCACCCAGGAGCTCGTAGCCATCCTCGTAGGCCTCGGGATCCTCGGGCTCCCCAAAGAGGTAGAACTCCTCGATCTCGCCAGCGATATCAAACGAGGCGGGCTCCAGGCAACGGTCGCACTCGCCGGTGGCGTGCGCGCGGACCATGCCCGTGAGCAAGACACCGGTACCGGCATTGGTAAAGACAACGTCGTAGTCGATGCCGTCCTGAAGTTGGTACTCCTTCTCGCCCACCGTGTAGGTGGCGACATCGACCTTACCGGTCAGCGGATACGAATCTCCAGGAAACTCGAGCTGCTCGGAAAGATCGACGGTAACGCTCGGGAACTCAGCCATTACCACTGACCATTCTGTTGGGCGGCACCCTCGTTGAGCTGCTGACGGCAACGGGTAACGGTGCCGGTCAGGCTCTTGAGGTTCTCCTCCAGGTGCGTAAAGACCTGCTCTGCATAGTCCTCGGCAGCATAACGCGTCTCGCGCTCGTACTGCTGGGCACGATCGCGGATGTCGTCGGCCTGCTGCTGCGCAAGGCGGACGATTTCCTGCTCACCGGCAATGGTGAGGGCCTGCTGCTGAGCGTCAGCGATGATGGAATCGGCCTGAGCGGCGGCGGAAGCCATGAGCTCCTCGCGCTCCTTAAGGATACGGCGGGACTTCTGCCACTCCTCGGGATAGCTCATGCGGATCTCGTCGAGGATGTTGAAGAACACGTCGGCGTCGATGACCTTGAACTGAGCGTTCTTGCCGAAAGGCGGCTTGGCTTCCTCGATCAGCCCTTCGAGCTCATCGACCAAGCTGACGATCCTATCGCCAGGAAAATTCTCGCCCGGCATCCGGTCTCCTTTCATAGGTAACATATCATCGTGCTAGTTTACCACATGCCACCAGGCAATAAGAAACGTCACGAAAAGCGATGTTTGAGCGCTTCGACCACGTTGGGCGGGACAAACGTCGATACGTCACTACCGAGCGAGGCGATCTGGCGAACAACCGAGCTCGAGATATAGCCGTACTGCGGCGCGCTCATGACAAAGATGGACTCCAGCTCGTTATCCAAGCGATAGTTGAGGTCGGCCTGCTGCAGCTCGTACTCAAAGTCGGTCATGGCGCGCAGGCCCTTGACCACGGCCCCCGCCCCCTGCTCGCGAGCGAAGTCGACCAAGAGGCCGGTAAAGGGCAGGACCTCGACGCCGTCGATATCACCGAGCGCCTCGCGGGCCAGCGCCACGCGCTCATCGAGCGTAAACGTGGTGCCCACACCGTTTTTACCCTGCGACTCGGCAACAGCGACGATCACGCTGGGAAAGATGCGGCGGGCGCGGCGGATCACATCGATATGGCCAAACGTGATGGGATCAAAGGTGCCCGGGACGATCACGCGGTTGATGGTGTCACTCATGAGCATCCTCCTGAAACGTCGTGGCATCGTTGTTGTCAGCATCGGTGCCGGCGTTATCGCCCTCGCCATCGTTATCGCCGACCCAACGAAGCAGGTCGACCGAGGTAATGCCGTAGCGCTTCTCACGTACAGTCTCAAAGCCTGCCGGATGCGCGCCCGCATCGGCAGCGGCATGCTCAAACAAGGCGTAAGCGCCAGGTGCAAGTAAACCCTGCTGAGCCAGGTTCTGCAGCAGTTCCTCGACCGGCTCGGCACCAAAAGCATAGGGCGGGTCGAGCAGGACCAGATCAAAGGGGCCGCCCGGTACACGACCGCGCGAGGCACTCGCCAGCATGTCGCCCGTGACCACGCGCCAACGCGCACGGTCGCGGCAGAGCGACTCGATATTCTTGGTAATGAGCCGCGCGGCGTTGCGATCGATCTCAAACGTCGTGAGCGAGCGGGCCCCACGAGAGAGCATCTCTAACCCTAAGGCACCGGAGCCGCCAAAGGCGTCCAGCACGCGGACCTCGTCCAGATCGAAGTCGAATACCGACATGACCATAGATGCGCACGCCTCGCGTACGCGATCAGTCGTGGGGCGGGTGACATCGCGACCACGGGGCTCCTCGATCTTACGACCGCGCCATTCGCCGCCGATGATTCTCATCCTCCGCTGACCTCCTTAAAAATGTGTCGATATCGCATGGCAACCGCATCGCGCAGGGGGCGAGTCGCCACGGAGTCAAGAGTGCAAGCATACCGCAAGAGCTCGACCGCGTCCAAATGGGCCCACTCGATCAGCTCCTCGTCGGCATCCAGGTCGACGAAGCGCAGGGTCACACCGCCATGCTGGCGGTACCCTAGGATTTCGCCCTCGTGACGCAGACGCAGGTCCATCTGGGCGAGCGTAAAGCCGTCCGAGGTTTTTTCGAGCGACTGGAGACGGTCTTGCGCCGCCGATGCGCCGCCGTTGCCCTTGGAGTGCGTCATGACCAGGCACGTACCCGACACGCTGCCACGGCCCACGCGACCGCGCAGCTGGTGCAGGGCAGCCAAACCAAAGCGCTCGCCGTTCTCGATGACCATGACGGTGGCGTTAGGCACGTCGACGCCCACCTCGACCACCGTAGTCGAGACGAGCACGTCGATCTCGCCACGCTTAAAGGCATCGATAACCTGGTCCTTCTCCCCCGCTGGCATACGGCCGTGAAGGCGCTCGATGGCAAGACCAGGCAACGCCAGACGCAGGCGATCGAGCTCGGTCGCCGTATCGTGCAGCGGCACGGGGACCGTCACGCGGCCCTCGTCGTCGCGGGCGATACCGGGCACGTCCTCCAACTCATCGGCCGAGTCACTCGGCTCCACGAGCGGGCAAATCACGTAGGCCTGCTGACCCTTTTCATGCGCCTCGCGGATGGCGCCATAGGCGAGGTCGCGGCTCGACTCGGTGAGCACACGTGTCGTCACGCCAGCGCCAGGGACGGGCCGATGGCGGATGATACTCGTGTCCAGATCGCCGTAGACCGAAAGCGCCAGCGTACGTGGGATGGGCGTTGCCGTCATAACGAGCAGATCGGCACCGGGGCCCTTCGCGCGCAGGGCGTTGCGTTGGCCGACGCCAAACCGGTGCTGCTCGTCGATGACGACAAGCGACAGATGCTTGAACGCAACGTTATCCGAAAGCACCGCATGGGTACCAAAGAGGACGTCGAGCTCGCCCGATTCCAGCTGGGCATGGATCCGCTCGCGCTCGGCCGCCGGCGTGGCACCCGTCAGAAGCGCCCAGGACATGCCGGCCTGCGAGAGCAGAGGGCCGGTCTTATCGGCATATTGGCGCGCCAAAACGCCCGTGGGCGCCATAACGCAGGCCTGCGTACCGCTATCGGCAGCCACAGCCAGCGCGCAGGCGGCAACGGCGGTCTTACCGGTACCGACATCGCCCAGCAGCAGGCGGTTCATCACGCGCCCGCCATCGCACATATCGCGCAGGATATCCTGGAACGCGGCCTCCTGCTCTTCGCTCAGCGAAAACGGCAGGGCTTCCCTGAGCGCGACCAGGTGCTCGCCCGCGGTGTGGGCATAGGGCACCACATCGACCAGGCCGCCATCGTTGCGCAGGCGCAGCGCCAGCTGAAGGTAAAGGCACTCCTCATAAGCAAGGCGACGGCGAGCGATATCGCGCTCAGCCATGCTCGAGGGAAAGTGGATCGATCGAAGCGCACGAGCATTGCTCATCAGGCGACGCTTAACGCGCAGCGGAGCCGGAACAGGATCAAAGGGATTGCCGACGACCTCGAGCGCGCCGCTTACGATGCGGCGCATCCACGCCT
>CALLFD010000067.1 GCA_937997605.1 uncultured Collinsella sp.
GAGTGTCGTGGGTTCGCTCGTTATCGGCCATGTTGCCGATAAGGTGAGTGGCCGCATATTGGGCTCGCTCACCGTTATCGCTACCTCGGCGGTGCTTGCTGGCATGAGCTTTGTCGGTGAGCTGTGGCAGGTCTACGTGCTCTTTGCCGTTTCGGGCTGCTTTGCCGTCGCCTCGACCCGACTGCTCATTAGCCTTGTGACCGCCAACTGGTTTACTGCCAAGCGAGGCCTTGCCATTTCCATCGCACTTTCGGGCTCGGGCTTTGGCGGCGCTATTCTGTCTCCCATCGTGAGCTCGCTGATCGTGAGCGTTGGCTGGCGTTCCGCCTTCCTGGTGCTCGCGGCTATCTGCATGGTGGCGGCGCTGCCCATTACGGCCTATTCCTTCCGCACCAAGCCTTCCGAGATCGGCCTCAAGCCGCTCGGCGAGAACCCAGGCGATCCGTCCGTCTCGACGGCCGGCGACAAGGACGAGCACACGGCGCCCGAGGTTAACGTTGGCTGGTCTCGCATCAAGAAGAGCCCGGCGTTTTGGCTGCTCGTCGTCGCCTTCCTCTTTATGGGCCTCGTTAACGGCGCCGTCTTGCCCAACCAGGTCACCAACATGACGAGCGTTACCGTCAACGGCGCCAAGATCGTCACGGGCGGCCACGACCCCATGTGGGCGGGCACTGTGCTTTCGGCCTATATGGTCACCGTCGTTATCGGCAAGATTTCGCTCGGCGCCATCTACGATCGCTTTGGTCTGCGCTTTGGCAACGTGCTGGGATCCGTTGCGTGCATCGTCGCCTGCGTCGCCCTGTGCTTCCCCGCAACCGACCTCGGCCCCATCGTGGCTGCCATTAGCTTTGGTATCGGAACGTGCATGGGCACCATTACGCCCACTATCGCCGCGTCTAAGCAGTTTGGTATGGCCGACCTGGGCAAGGTCACGGGCACCATTACCTCGCTCGAGATGGTCGGCGGCACCGTGGGTGCCATTGTCTCGGGCGTGCTGTTCGATGCCACGGGCTCCTTTGTGAGCACCTGGATTGTGTGCCTGGCGTGCTCTGTGGTCATGCTCGTGTTCCTGCTGGCATCCGAGCCCATCGCCGCCAAGCTGCGCG
>CALLFD010000068.1 GCA_937997605.1 uncultured Collinsella sp.
TATCGGTATGCAGAGCGCTCATCGCATAGGCTGGGCAGTCATCAGCGTCGATCGGGTTTTCTTGTCCTTCTGGCACGCCCGTGCCCAGCAAGAAGAACACGCCCGGCAGATGGCGCTGATAGAACGCGAAATCCTCGGCGATTAGCAGCGGCTCGTCCACGAGCTGCAATTCGGGCAGAGCGGGCGCGATTCGGGCAAACAACTCAGGATCGTTATCGACCGGTGGATAGCCCTCGGCGAAGTCGAGATCATACGTGCAGCCCGTTGCGGTGCACGCCTCGTCGAGCACACGGCGTACGCCCTCGCGCGCACGGTCGAACATAGCGTCTGTAAACACGCGCAAGCTACCAGCAACATGGGCCTCCCCCGCCACCGCATTGCAGACGGTGCCTGCCTGCAGCAGGCCGAACTTGCCAATGCAGGGCTCATCGGCACCCAGCTCATCCATCAGCCCGCGCTCGGCAACCAAAAACTTCGCTGCCGCCAGCGCCGCATCGTGCGACTCCCCAACCGGCACACCATAGGTCTTAGCGATATGGGTGCTCGTCCCGTGAATATGAATGTGTGTCTCACTCGAACGCGCCAGCAGCGGGCCGGAACAGCTCGCCAACGTGCCGGCGGGCAGATCGGGCCACACATGGAAGCCAAAAATGCGGTCGGCCCCATAGCGCTCGAACACACCGCTCTCGCATACCGTCTTGGCACCACCGGTCGTTTCCTCGGCCGGCTGGAACACAAAGAGAACATTGCGCCTAATGGCGCCCGGATGCTCGCGAATCGTACGGTCGACATACGTCGCGGCGGCAAGCGCCATGGCCATGTGTCCGTCATGTCCGCAAGCGTGCATCTTGCCGGGATGGGTTGAGGCAAAGGCCGCTCCCGTCGCTTCCGCGATGGGCAGCGCATCCATATCGGCGCGAATCGCCGTGGCATGCGCGGCATCAACGCCGGCGTCGAAGAAAGCACAGACGCAGCTGGGGCACGGATGGGTTACTTCGCAGGTGAGCGGTGCCAGCACGCCCTCGATATAGGCAATGGTTTGCGGAAGATCGAAATCGAGCTCCGGAATGCGATGGAGATCGCGGCGATAGCGACGGAGTTCTTGGAGCTCGGTCATAGAGAATCCCTTCGTAAGGCACATCTGTTGCAACTTATTGTGATACAGGATTGTGGCGCACATGTTTCCAGCATATCCCTGCATTTTTTAAACGTTATATACGAATACTCTTGTTTGGTAAAGTGCAACGTGGTAGGGTCGTTACCACTTGATAGAGGCGCGGGCACGAAGAGCCGCGGGCGAGCCGGCAGGCTTTGACCCCGCGGGGAGGCGAAACCCGCCGAACTGGGTTTTTCAGGCACGAACAACCTGGTGGGCCTGCGGGAAACACCCGCAGGACTGTCTGCAGCAATGCGGGAGCGCTATCCGGACATTGGGTCCACGCTATGCGGATTCGATGCGCAGATGGCGCCGTCTGGATAGCGAGGTTTACGGGACATGGCATTGACCCCCAACGAAGCATATGCGGCCAAGCAGCCGTTTGTGGACAAGGAGACGCTCGAGCATATCGTCGAGCAGTTCCCCACGCCGTTTCATCTATACGACGAGGCGGGCATCCGCCGCAACATGCAAGAAGTGCGCGACGCCTTTGCATGGAACCCGGGCTTTAAGGAATACTTTGCCGTCAAGGCCAATCCCAACCCGGCGCTCATCTCCATTCTCAACGAATACGGCTGCGGCTGTGATTGCTCGAGCTATACCGAGCTCATGATCGCCCGCTCGCTGGGTATCACGGGACACGACATCATGTTCTCGTCCAACGATACGCCGGCTGCCGATTTTGAGCTCGCCGACAAGCTGGGTGCCATCGTCAACTTTGACGACATCAGCCACATCGAGTTCTTTGAGCGTGTTGCGGGGCCCATCCCCAAAACGGTCAGTTGCCGCTTTAATCCAGGCGGCCTATTCCAGCTCTCCAACGGCATCATGGATAACCCCGGCGACTCCAAATACGGCATGACCACCGAGCAGCTCTTCGAGGCGTTCCGCATGCTCAAGGCCAAGGGCGCCGAGGACTTTGGCATCCACGCATTCCTTGCCAGCAACACCGTCACCAACGACTACTACCCCAAGCTCGCGCGCATCCTCTTTGAGCTCGCCGTGCGCTTGGAGCGCGAGACCGGCGCACACGTCGCCTTCATCAATCTGTCCGGCGGAGTCGGCATCCCCTACCTGCCCGAGCAGCAGGCCAACGACATTCACGCCATCGGCGAGGGAGTACACGCGGCACACGACGAGATTCTGGTTCCCGCCGGCATGGGCGATGTGGCCATCTGCACCGAGATGGGCCGCTTTATGATGGGCCCCTACGGCTGCCTGGTCACCAAGGCCATCCACGAGAAGCAGATCTACAAGGACTATATCGGTGTCGATGCAAGTGCCGTCGATTTGATTCGCCCTGCCATGTATGGCGCCTACCACCACATTACGGTGATGGGTCAGCCGGGCGGCCCTGACAAGACCGCAGCACCGGTCACGAACACGTATGACATCACGGGCAACTTGTGCGAGAACAACGACAAGTTCGCCATCGATCGCGAGCTGCCGCATATCGACATGGGCGACCTGCTTGTAATCCACGATACCGGCGCGCATGGCTACTCCATGGGCTACAACTACAACGGACGCCTGCGCTCCGCCGAGGTCCTGCTGCGCCCCGATGGCTCGGCCGACCTCATCCGCCGTGCCGAGCGCCCGGGCGATTACTTTACCACGCTCGACGTGCTGCCGAGCGGCCGAGAGCTGCTGGCCAAGTCGCGCGCCGAAAGTGCCCGCCGTCGCGCCCAAGACGAGCGCCTGGCCGTCGCCGCTCAATGGAACAAACGCATCCAGATCGCGGACGCGAAGGAGAAGAACATGGACATCCGCAATCTCGAGGGCTCAATCGTCGCCCTCGTCACGCCGTTTAAAAAGGACGGCAGCGTCGACTTTGACGCACTCGAGCGCCTTATCGATTTCCACCTGCAAAACGGCACCGACGCCATCCTCACCCTGGGCACCACCGGCGAGAGCGCCACGATGACCGATGACGAGGACAACTCCGTTGTCGCCGCCGTGGTCAAGCAGGTTGCAGGACGCGTCCCCGTCATCGCCGGCTCGGGCTCCAACTCCACGCAAACCATGCTCACCAAGTCGCTCACCTACCAGGGCTTGGGCGCCGATGGCCTGCTGCTCATCACCCCCTACTACAACAAGTCCAATGAAGAGGGTATCTATCAGCACTTTAAGACCGTCGCCGA
>CALLFD010000069.1 GCA_937997605.1 uncultured Collinsella sp.
GTGTTTGCGGCTTGCCTGCCATGGCTGCTCCTTATCTATCCCGTCGTCCCGAGGGGCGGGGCATACTCTGTCCCGCCGTTCCGAGGGCTTTGGTATTTGGTCGCCTGCTCGGACAGTCCTGGCTCGCACGGAGAGCACATTAAGTGCTCTCCGGCTCGTGCGGAACTCGCGATCGACCAAATACCAAAGCCCTCGGAACTAAGGATACATGGTAGAGGCGCGTGTGCTGCAAAATTCATTAGCTGGTGACGCAGCGTAGGCTCATATCGAAGCATCTTCACCACCGTTTAAATAAAAAAGAAGTACCGGTTGGGGCCGGTACTTCTTTTGGTGCGTTGTTTTTGGCTGTAGCTTTTCGAGTTAGCTTACAGGCCGCAGGCTGCTTTGAGTTCTTCGACTCGATCGGTTTTCTCCCAGGTGAAGTCGGCGTCTTCGCGGCCGAAGTGACCGTAGGCTGCCGTCTTTTCGTAGATGGGGCGACGCAGGTCTAGGTCGCGGATGATTGCACCCGGGCGCAGGTCGAAGGTCTTCTCTACGGCCTCGACGATCTTGTCCTCGGCAACATGTGCGGTACCGAAAGTGTCGACCATGATTGAGAGGGGCTTGGAAACGCCGATGGCGTAGGCAAGCTCGACTTCGCAGCGGTCGGCTAGGCCGGCGGCGACCACGTTCTTGGCGACCCAGCGCGCGGCATACGCGGCGGATCGGTCGACCTTGGTGCAGTCCTTGCCGCTAAAGGCGCCGCCGCCGTGACGGCCGTAACCGCCGTAGGTGTCGACGATGATCTTGCGGCCGGTGAGGCCCGTGTCGCCCATGGGGCCGCCCACGACAAAGCGACCGGTGGGGTTCACGTAGATGTCCGCGTTGTCCCATGGCATGTTCTCGGCGGCCATGACCGGGGTGATGACGTGCTCGATGAGGTCGGCCTTGATCTTGCCCATGTCCTCGATCTCGGCGGCATGCTGCGTGGAGATGACGATGGTCGTGACCTCGACGGGCTTGCCGTCCTCGTAGCGCACCGTGACCTGGGTCTTGCCGTCGGGGCGCAGGTAGGGCAAGGTGCCGTCGTGGCGCACGGCGGCCAGGCGCTCGGCCAGGCGGCTGGCAAGGTAGTGCGGCATGGGCATTAAAGTCTTGGTCTCGTTGGAGGCGTAGCCAAACATCATGCCCTGGTCGCCGGCGCCAATCAGGTCGATCGGGTCGGTGGTAGCGCCGGTCTGGGTCTCGAAGGACTCGTCGACGCCCTGGGCGATATCGGGGGACTGCTCGTGGATGAGGCTCATAACGCCGCAGGTATCGCAGTCAAAACCGAACT
>CALLFD010000070.1 GCA_937997605.1 uncultured Collinsella sp.
TCGGGCTTGTTTGGGTCTCCGTTTTGGGCGATTAAATAGCATGCGTAGCGCGTCAGCTTGTAGTCTTTAACCGCGCGAGCGGCGACACCGGCAGTTACCATTTTCGTGGTGTCACGAAAATGGGAATCAACTGGAGTTTTGTTTGTTTCGCACGAGACTTTTGCCCTCTTAACAACTTCGGCGAAGTTCTCCCATCGAGTGTACCCCATGGGTTCCATTAAATCGCGTGCGAGCCAATATTCAACGCCGTCTTCCACATTGGCGTAGCTATCAAGTTCGACACGCCACTTCTCGATATCTCTACTGTCCATATCTCCTCCTCGCTGGTCTATTGTCTATGCGGGCTTTGCCCACTCTGTATTCAGAATAAGGATACGCTGCCGTGCGGACACGAATGGGCCCGTGCTGCTTCGAGCTCACGGGGCCCATGGATATCGATTGGTTGTGTTCTGCTTTAGATAGGTGTCCGGTTTAATCCGCTCGATAGTGCGACCCGAGACTTTCAGTTCGCTTACGCATGGCTTTGACCATTTCCTGTGCTAGTTGAATCTGCGATTGCAGGCGGGCGAGGGCTGCGACTTCGCTGTCCTGGGCTTTCTGTGTGCTCAAGGTCGTTGCCTCTGTCTTCAAGCCCTCAAGCTCGTGTAGTGCCTCGGATAGGCCCGTCTCGGTGCGGTTGATCATGCAGTAGCTACTCATCGTGTGCTTGAGGCTGCGAGCCAGACGCTCTGCATCTGCCTTGGCGAGGCCGCGCTGGGGGAGGGCGATATCCGTCTTCAAGGGCGTCTCAGGGGCGTCCAGCGCCGCCTGAGTCGCCGATGCACCCGCAATCCGTCCGAACACGATACCGTTGGCGCTTGACAGGCCGCCAATGCGGTCGGCGCCGTGCATGCCGCCCGTTGCCTCGCCACAGGCGTAGAGACCCGCAACGCCGGTCGCGGCTGCCTTGTCGATCTTGATTCCGCCGTTGGAGGCATGGGCGTACATCGCAACGCGCATCTCGTCGGTCGGCGCGATGCCGTGCTCGTCTTGCAGCCAGGTGGCAAAGGTCTGCACAAACTCTGGGACATCCTCGCGGGGGAAGTCGTAGTGGAGTGCCAGGCCTTCGGCACCTGCCTGATCGATGACGAGATCGATAGCGCGGGAGGGCAAGCGTGACGTGTAGGGACCATATCCAGAGCGCTGC
>CALLFD010000071.1 GCA_937997605.1 uncultured Collinsella sp.
CGGGATTGGCGGCCGAAGGAAAGGGCGGTGTCGCCGAATTTGTCTCGGACGGCGTCGATGGCGACGGAGAGGTCGCGGCGGTCGCTGGATTGGGCTCCGCGGTCATCGATCTCGCAGAACAGGTCAGTCTGGATGCCGCCTTGGTGGTCGAAGTCGCTCATGCCGATGCCCGCTAAGCGAACATGCATGCCATCCTGCCAGATGTTGTCGAGCAGTTCGAGTGCAACCGCCACGAAGATGTTCTCATCGTCGGTCGGATGAGGCAGCCGGCGCTGTGCCGTACGCCCGCTGCCATACGAATACTTAAGCTTGAGCGTTACCGTGGCACCCGTCAGCCCCTGACGGCGCAGGCGGCGTCCCACTGACTCTCCCAACAGCGCAATCGCCGCCTCAATATCCCCACGCTCAGTTAAATCTTTAGCAAAGGTGCGTTCATTGCTGACCGACTTGACCTCGCGCTCTTCATCGAGGCTCGTGACTTCGGAGATTTCGAGTCCCAGCGCACGCTGGCGCATGCGTTCGCCGTTCACGCCAAAAATGGCAGCCAGCGTGGACTCCGGCGCACGCGAAAGCTCGCCGAGGGTGTAGATGCGCATGCGGCGCAGTCGCTCCTCGGCCGAGCGCCCGATGCCGCTCATGGCAGATACCGGCAACGCGGCCAAAAAGCGCTGCTCGGTTCCGGGGCGCACGATGGTCAGCCCAAACGGCTTATCCCGCTCGCTTGCGATCTTTGCGACCGTCTTGTTGCAGCCCACGCCAATGGAACAGGTCACTCCCAGCCCTGCCACGCGGTCGCTTATACGCCGCGCAACCAGCAACGGGTCTTCGGGCGCAAAGCGGCCCGGTGTGATATCGATAAAGGCTTCGTCGATGGATACGCGCTCCACGCGCGGCGTCTCCTCGGCAAGAATCGCCATGACCTGCGCGCTCACCTCACGATAGCGATCAAAATGCCCATGCGTCCAAATGGCCTGCGGGCACAGGCGCCTTGCCTCGGCCGAGGGCATGGCAGAGTGCACGCCAAAGCGACGTGCCTCATACGAACACGTGGACACGACGCCACGCGAATCGGCGTCTCCGCCCACGATGAGCGGCTTTCCTCGCCATTCGGGATGATCGAGCATTTCCACGCTCGCAAAAAACGCATCGAGGTCCATGAGTCCCACCGCCGGACCCGTCCAGGGAGGCGGCGTGACGCCCATGGCATCCTCATAACCGTATGTATGTTCGCGTCTTTCCATGTCATGAGTATACCGCGCAGCTCATGTGGGGTGCGTGTATGTGCTTGCAAATCCCGAATTCTTGTCTAAGATATGGATTTGCCCTCGACTACACCGAAGAAGTTGGTCTCACGGACTTCACCTGCCCGCGTCGATGGCGTATTATGTTCAACTGTTTGTTTGTAGTTGCAGCCTAAAGCTGCTTGGTTGGAGGAGTTTCCTTTGGCAGTCAAGATTCGCCTTGCTCGTCACGGCGCTAAGAAGCGTCCGTACTACCGTGTCGTCGTCGCCGATTCCCGCGCCCCGCGTGACGGTCGTATCATCGAGGAGGTTGGCCGCTACAACCCGATGACCGCCCCCAAGACCATCAACCTCGACCTCGAGAAGATCGCCGACTGGCAGTCCAAGGGCGCTCAGCTCACCGACGCCGTCGCCGCTCTGGTCAAGGCCGCCAACGAGGGCGAGAAGACCGAGACCGTCGTCAAGAAGTCCAAGAAGCAGCTCGCCAAAGAGGCCGAGGCCGCTAAGGCTGCCGCTGAGGCCGCTGAGGGCGCCGAGGAGTAAATCGTGCCTGAGGTTGACGCTGCACAGCTCGAGGGTGAGGCAATGCTCTCAGATCGCATCGCCGATCTCGTCGAATATCTCGTTGTTCAGATCGTCGACGACCCGGATTCCGTGAGCCTTGAGGTCATCGATGGTGACGACGCCTCTACGATTGAGGTTTCGGTCGCCGAGGATGACGTCGCTAAGGTCATCGGCCGTCGTGGCCGTACCATCAAGGCCATTCGCACGCTCGCCCGTGCACTGGCCGCTCGCCTCGACACTGCTGTCGAGGTAGAGGTTCTGGGCTAGGACCTTGAGGTCCCAGTACAAAAACATCGCCCGTGTGGTCAAGCCGCACGGAAGGAAGGGGGAGGTCCTCGCGCAGCCGCTGCGGGGGCTTCCTTCTGTATTAGAGCCGGGTATGCGCGTCGCCCTGACGCCGCCGGCGCTCAAGCGCGACCGCTTTTGCACGGTCGTGTCCGTCACCGATACGGGCGATGGCGATCTGGTCTCGTTTGAGGGCATTGACGACTTGACGGCCGCCGAGGGCATCACGGGATGCTACGTGCTGGCAAATCGTGACGATTTTGAGCTCGATTCGCTCGACGCTGCCTATACCGACCTGATGGGTCGCGAGGTGGTCGACGAGCGCTTCGGTTTGCTCGGCACGATCGTAGAGATCATGTCGACGCCCGCTAACGATGTTTGGGTTGTTGAGGGCGATCGGTACGGCGAGGTACTGATTCCCGTGATCGAGCAGGTCGTGCTCGATCTTCCCGACACAGGAACAATTTCCGTCCACGTTATGGACGGTCTGATCGATATGGACAAGTAGGGAGGACAACATGCTGATCGAGACCCTTTCGGTCTTTCCCGAGATGTTTGAGCCCGTCATGTCCACATCGATCTTGGGCCGCGCCCGCAAGGCCGGCCTTTTTGATTTTAAGGCGTATAACCTGCGCGACTGGACGCACGACCGCCATCGTACCGTCGATGACGAGCCTTACGGCGGCGGGCAGGGCATGCTCATGAAGGTCGAGCCTATTGCCGAGGCCATCGAGGCCATCAGCTCCGAGGGTCCCAAGCCCACCGTAGTGTTCTTCACCCCCTGTGGCGAGCCCTTTACGCAACATGTGGCCGAGCGCCTGCTCAAAAGTGAGCGCCTGCTGTTTGTGTGCAGCCGCTACGAGGGCGTCGACGAGCGTGCGTATGCGTATGCCGATGAGCGTCTGTCGATCGGCGACTACGTGCTTACGGGTGGCGAACTTCCCGCTATGGTCGTTGCCGATGCCGTCGTACGCCTGATTCCCGGCGCCCTGGGCGACGAGATGAGCAATGTGGACGAGTCGTTCTCGACCGCCGAGGACGGAGGCCTGCTCGAGTACGCGCAGTACACCCGTCCCGCCGAGTTCAACGGCGAGGGCGTGCCGCCGGTGCTCGTGAGTGGCGATCACGCCAAGGTCGATGCCTGGCGTCGCAAGAACGCCATCGAGCGCACCTGCCGCTGGCGTCCCGATCTGATCGAGACGGCGCGCCTTACGCCCCAAGAGCGTGCGTACGCGCAGGAGATTTTGGACGCTTCGTATTCGCAGAGCGAGGAGTGAGAATGGTTCCATCGCAGCATTCCGCGTTGAGGGGCGCTTTTGAGTGGATTGCGGTCATCGCGATCGCATTGGTCGCCACCTTCTTGATTCGCTCGTTTGTGGTCGAGCCCTTTGTGGTGCCCACCGGCTCCATGGAGTCCACGATCGAGATTGGCGACCAGATCCTGGCACAAAAGGTGAGCCTCGAGCTCGGTCAGCCCGTCAAGCAGGGCGATATCGTGGTGTTTCACAACCCCGATGGCACCTCCGAGCATGATGTTCTTGTCAAGCGTGTTATTGCCACGGCCGGCCAGACGGTCGACCTGCAGGATGGCAAGGTGGTCGTTGACGGCCAAGCGCTCGACGAGGACTATACGATGGGCATGAGCTGGCCGCTTTCGGTCCAAGCGCCCGGCGCTCAGGTAAGCTATCCCTACACGGTTCCCGACGGGTGCGTGTGGGTGATGGGCGACAACCGCGAAAACTCTGCCGACTCACGCTACTTTGGTCCCGTCGATCGCTCTGATTTGATCGCTGTGGCGCTTGTGCGCTACTGGCCGCTCAACCGCATCGGCGCTATCGACTAAAAACCGCTATAGTACAGTACCTAACCGTGTAATCGTTTCGACGAGGGGATATTAGAGGCATGAACGCTTCATCGCTTTCCTTCCAAGACATCATCCTGCGCCTCCAGCAGTACTGGGGCGAGCAGGGCTGCGTCATTATGCAGCCCTATGACTCCGAGGTCGGTGCCGGTACCTTCCATACCGCGACCACGCTGCGCTCGCTCGGTCCCGCCGAGTGGCGCACCTGCTATGCGCAGCCCTGCCGCCGTCCCGCCGACGGCCGCTACGGTGAGAACCCCAACCGCATGCAGCACTACTATCAGTTCCAGGTGCTCATCAAGCCTTCTCCGGTTAACGCCCAGGAGCTCTACCTGGGGTCTCTTGCCGCTATCGGTCTGGACCCCAACGACCATGACGTCCGCTTTGTCGAGGACGACTGGGAGAGCCCGACGCTCGGCGCCTGGGGCCTTGGCTGGGAGGTCTGGCTCAATGGCATGGAGGTCACGCAGTTTACGTACTTCCAGCAGGTAGGCGGCATCGAGGTCGACCCCGTACCCGTCGAGATCACCTATGGCCTAGAGCGCATTGCCATGTATGCGCAGGGCGTTAACTCGGTCTACGACTTGGTGTGGAGCTACCTGCCCGACGGCACGCCCATGACCTATGGCGACGTGTTCCTTGAGAACGAGCGCGAGTTCAGTGCCTATAACTTTGAGGTCGCAAACGTCGAGATGATGCGTCAGAAGTTTGACGACTACGAGGCCGAGTGCCATTCCTGCCTGGAGCGCAAGCTGTCGCTGCCGGCATATGACTGCGTCATGAAGTGCAGCCACGCTTTCAACCTGCTCGATGCCCGCGGCGCTCTGTCCGCGGTCGAGCGTGCCAACTACATCCTGCGCGTCCGCGCCGTCGCCAAGGCGTGCTGCGAGGCCTATATGGCCGAGGTCGCCGGAGTCAACGAGAATGCCGACCAGGAAGGCGAGGTGGCGTAAGCCATGGCAGACGCTAAGGATTTCCTGTTTGAGATCGGTACGGAAGAAATGCCCTCCGCACCGCTGAACAATGCCGTCAAGCAGCTTGGCACCATGATCGCCAAGGGTCTCGACGAGGCCGGTCTGGCCCACGGCGAGGTCCGCGTGATCTCGAGCCCGCGCCGCCTGGCTGCGCTCGTTGCCGACGTCGCCACCGCGACCGACGAGGTTCACGAGGTCAAGCGCGGCCCCGCGGCCAACATCGCCTTCGATGCCGACGGTAACGCCACCAAGGCCGCCCAGGGCTTCGCCCGCAAGTGCGGTGTGGCTGCCGAGGATCTGGTCCGTCGCGAGGACACCGACGGCCGTGAGTACGTCTTTGCCGAGAAGAACATCCCTTCCGCCCCGGCCACCCCGATCCTGACGGCCCTGTGCGAGAAGACTATCGCTGGCCTGCAGTGGCCCAACTACCGCTCTCAGCGCTGGGGTCACGAGCATGCGACCTTTGTTCGTCCGGTCCGCTGGATTTGCTGCCTTCTGGGCGAGGACGTTGTGCCCGTGTCGTTTGCCGACGTGACGAGTGGCAATACCACGCGTGGTCATCGCGTGCTTGGCCCCGGTGACCATGTGGTCGCCAGCCCCGCCGTCTACGAGCAGGTGCTCGAGGACGCCGGCGTGCTTTCTGCCGAGCGTCGTCGCGAGGCCATCCTTGCCGGTATCGCCGAGGTCGAGGCTGCCCGTCCCGGCTGCCATGTCGATACGCCCAAGAAGGTCTTTGAGGAGGTCATCAACCTCTGCGAGTGGCCGACGGTGCTCGTTGGTACCTTCGATGAGGAGTTCCTCAAGGTCCCGCACGAGATCATCTGCGAGTCCATGCTCACCAACCAGCGCTACTTCCCGATCTATGACGGCGAGGGCAAGCTCACGCGTGAGTTCGTGGTCGTCTCCAACAGCAAGCCCGAGAATGCCGAGCGCGTGATCGACGGCAACGAGCGCGTCGTGCGCGCCCGTCTGGACGACGCCAAGTTCTTCTACGAGGAGGACCTGAAGATTTCCCTTGACGAGTTCCGTGAGCGTCTGGCCAAGGTTGCCTTCCAGGAGAAGCTCGGTAGCGTGCTCGCCAAGTCCGAGCGCATCGAGCAGCTCGCGCTCGCTATTGCCCGCGAGGCTCATCTGGGCGCCCACCTTGCCGCCGATGCCGGCCGTGCCGCGCACCTGTGCAAGGCCGACCTGGTGTCCAACGCCGTTGTCGAGTTCACGAGCCAGCAGGGCGTGATGGGCGGTTATTACGCGACCGCGATGGGGGAGAACGACGAGGTCGCCCACGCCATTCGCGATCACTATCGTCCCCGCTTTGCCGGTGACGAGCTGCCCGAGGGCACCGCTGGCTGCATCGTGGCCTGCGCCGACAAGCTCGATACCATCGCCGGTATCTTTGCCATCGGCGAGCCCCCGACCGGCTCTTCGGACCCCTATGCGCTGCGTCGTGCCGCTATCGGCATCATCAACATCCTGCGCGACCGCCTGCCGATCGACCCCACGTCGCTTATCGACTTTGCGCTCGAGCTCTATAGTGAGCAGGGCATTGAGTTTGACGCCGCCGAAGTCGCCCAGCAGGTTCGCGACTTCTTCCATGGCCGCCTGGTGAGCATGGCCCGCGACGAGAAGATCCCGGCCGACACCGTTGCTGCCGTCTCCGCGGTGCACATCATCGC
>CALLFD010000072.1 GCA_937997605.1 uncultured Collinsella sp.
GAGTTCAGACGTGTGCTCTTCCGATCTGCCCGATTCCGCAGTTCCAGAAGGGCCTGATGGAGCAGCAGGTTTCCGTCGAGAAGCTCGTTGTCCAGGCTTGGGTCGAGGGCAGCTACCAGAAGCTCTGGCAGGCACTCACGCTCTCCAAGACCATTCCTTCGGCGAGCGTTGCTAAGCAGATCCTGGACGAGCTCATCGAGGCCAACAAGGATTTCTGGCCCGAGCTTAAGTAAGGACTACTGTCTCGAACTCTCACGCATCTCTGCTTCATTTGCGCCGCCGCGGTGTCCGGATTCGCCCGGATGCTGCGGCGGCGCTATACTTATACGGTTTGAAGTACCTGTACCAAAAGGAGCTGTCGTGTCCCTTTCCATCGGTATCGTGGGCCTGCCCAACGTGGGCAAGTCGACGCTGTTCACCGCGCTTACCAAAAAGACCGGCCTTGCCGCCAACTACCCGTTCGCCACGATCGACCCCAACGTGGGTATCGTCGATGTGCCCGATAGCCGCTTGCAAAAGCTCGCCGACATCGTTAACCCGGGTCGCATTGTGCCGGCGACGGTCGAGTTCGTCGACATCGCAGGTCTGGTGAAGGGCGCTAACGAGGGCGAGGGCCTGGGCAACCAGTTCCTGGCCAACATTCGCGAGACCGATGCTATCTGCGAGGTCGTGCGCTACTTTAAGGACCCCAACGTCATGCGTGAGGTGGGCCGCACGGGCGAGTTCGTTGATCCTGCCGGCGATGCCGACACCATCATGACCGAGCTCATCCTGGCCGATATGGGCACGCTCGAGAAACAGCTGCCTAAGCTCGAGAAGGAGGCCAAGCGCGACAAGGAGCTCATGCCCAAGTTCGAGGTCGCCAAGCGCCTGCTTGCCTGGCTCAACGAAGGCAAGCGCGCCGCGTCCATGGAGATGACCGATGAGGAGCGTGCCGCCGCCAAGGGGCTGTTCCTGCTCACCATGAAGCCCATCCTGTATGTGGCCAACGTGGACGAGGATATGCTTAACGACGATCTGGCGCCCATCGATGGCGTCAAGCCGTTGCCCATCTGCGCCAAGATCGAGGCCGAGCTTTCCGAGCTCGATCCCGAGGACGCCGCCGACTACCTGGAGAGCCTGGGCCTGGAGCAGCCCGGTCTGGACGTGCTCGCGCAGGCGGCCTATAAGCTGCTCGGTCTGCAGTCGTTCTTTACGGCCGGCGAGATGGAGGTCAAGGCCTGGACGGTGCGTCAGGGCGCGACCGCCCCGCAGGCCGCCGGTGTCATCCACACCGACTTTGAGCGCGGCTTTATTAAGGCCGAGGTCATTGGCTATGACGACTACATCGAGCTCGGTGGCGAGCAGGGCGCCAAGGCTGCCGGCAAGCTGCGTATTGAGGGCAAGGACTATGTCATGGCCGATGGCGACGTCGTGCACTTCCGCTTTAACGTGTAAGGACGACGCATATGTTTAAATATGGCAAAAAAGCAGGCTACATGGGTATTGCGCTGCTCGTACTTGCGGTGATTCCGCTGGTGGTCGCAGCGTGTGTTATCCCCAACATTGGTCCCGAGGTGGCAACGAAGTTTAACGCCGCCGGCGAGGTGACGCGCTGGGGCAAGAGCTACGAGTTGCTGGCGCTGCCGGTGCTCAACCTGCTGCTGAGCGTAGCGACGTACTTTACGGCGGGACGCCAGGCTAAAAACAATGATGACTCCGCCGCTATGGCACGCATCGTGTGCGAGCGCTATCTGCGCAACGGTTGCATCACGGGTGTGTTCCTCAACGTGATCAACGTTTACTTTATGTACTCGGCGATTACCGGAACGGGCTTTGGCTTTGGTTTCTAGCTTGTCCTTTTAGGCAACGAGCCTGCAAGCATATTCGATGGCTGCTGCGAGGCCGCCGCTCGATCGTGGTTTAAAGACCATGTCGGCGGCGGCCTCGTTTTCGTATCCGGCGCCGCGAAGGGCGAGTGCGGTACCGGCTTCTAAAAGGAGCGGCAGGCCGCGTTGACTGGTTGCGATTACGGCAGCCTGATTGAGCGAGCAGCTGTGCGCCTGGCATTGGATGGCAAGTTCACCTTGCGCCGGGCAAGGGGCCAGAACGGCGGCGACGCGACTTGATAGCAATGCAAATGCTGTGCGCTCATCGGGCGAAAGGCATTCTGCTTCAACGACGACGAGCTTGGGCGGTGCGCTGTTTGTGCGAAGCGTGGCTCGGTACATGCGGACCGAAGAACCCGACATAGAAAACTCCTGTGTATTCGGCAAAACGTAAACTATAGTTTACGTTTATGTTCGGCTCCATTTCAAACTCGGCTGCATGGACGAACGTGCGAAACAGATTCTTGGCAGGCGGGTCGAAGAGACACGCAGGGACCTTGGTATCTCCAAGGTTGATTTTTGTGTGGCAACAGGAATCAGCCGACCCTACCTCGACCGAATCGAAGATGGGACGGCAAATTTCACGCTCAAGGTTCTATTTAAGATCGCGCCCGCACTCGGCATGACGGTGTCAGAGCTTCTCGAGGGCATTGAATAGGGGATACCCGTCGACAACTGAATTACACCATCGGGATACGGTCGTGGTTGACTTGGCTGTAGAACAGGCGCTGAATCTCTGCCGCATCACGTGACTGGCCGAGCGCCCACATGGTCTTGGCCACGAGCGTCTCGGTGGTCATGTCGTCGCCGCGCAGAATGCCCGGATGATCGGCGTAGGCACGGCCGACCTCATAAACACCCAGGTCAAGGCCCTCCTCGGGGACCTGCGTGGTCATAACGACGGTGCGACCCGAACCGACCCAGCGAAAAATCGCCTCCTGGAATGACTCGCCGGACTCACCAAACTCGGGAATGCCGCCAATGCCAAAGGTCTCAAGAATTACAGCATCGTAGCTATCGGCAAGGGCGTCCAGGATACCCGGGTTCACGCCGGGCGTGAGCTTAAGGACAAACACGCGCGGGTCGATGCTGTCGTAGAAACGCACCGGGTTTTCGCCCTGATGCGTGCCGTGAAGCCCGTTGCGCACAATGCGGTCGTTGCGGATGTAGGCAATGGGCGGATAGTTGACACTAATGAACGCGTTAAAGCTCATGGTGCGCTGCTTGCGGGCGCGCGTGCCGGCAATGGCGACGCCGCCAAACACGATCGAGACGTCGTGTGAATGCTCGTCGAGCGCATAGAGCAGGCTCTGGTACAGGTTGAGTTTGGCATCGGTAAAGGGGTTACCCATGGGCTTTTGCGAGCCGGTGAGTACGATGGGCTTGGGACTGTCCTGAATCAGATAGGAAAGCGCTGCCGCGGTGTAGCTCATGGTGTCGGTGCCGTGCAGGACCACAAAGCCGTCGTGATCGGCATAGCCTTCGACGATGACATCGCTGATGCGCATCCAGTCGCTCGGGCGCATATTGGTGCTGTCGATGTTCATGGGCTGCACGACGTCGAGCTCGCAGAGGCCCGAGATCTCGGGGACGCTCTGAGCGAGTTCCTCACCGGTCAGGGCGGGGGAGAGGCCGTTACCGTCCTCGGTCGATGCGATGGTGCCGCCCGTGGCGATGAGAAGGATGCGCTTCATGCTGATTTTCCTATCGTGTTTGCCGCCGCGAGGGCGGAGTCGTTCGGCAGTATTGTGGCACAGGGCGTCCAATGTTCAAACGTATTACATCATCCGTAACGTTTGGTAACACTTCAATTGCCGTCAAATAGGGGCCCTGGTCGTGCGTTTGCCGTGCACTGATGGCTGCGAGGGACGAGAAACCCCATATAACGTGTACACTATGAAAGCAATTTTCGTTTATTCGCGCGGGTGGGCACCGGCTCCCCGCCAACAAGAGGGGGAAACCATGGATCAAAAGGCTTCCGCAAAGGTCCTCGTACTCGACTTTGGTGCGCAGTACGGTCAGCTTATTGCCCGTCGCGTCCGCGACCTCAACGTGTATTCCGAGATCGTTCCCTGCGACATCTCGGCCGACGAGATTCGCGAGATGAACGCCTCTGCGCTCATCCTTTCCGGCGGCCCGGCTTCTGTGTATGCCGAGGACGCTCCGTCCATCGACCCCGCCATCTTTGACCTGGGCCTTCCCGTCCTGGGCTTCTGCTACGGTCATCAGATCACGGCCGTGACGCTCGGTGGCAAGGTCGGCCACTCCGAGGTGGGCGAGTATGGCCGCGCCACCATCACGCGCACGGCAGGCGCCAAGCTCTTTAACTCCACTCCCATGGAGCAGACCGTGTGGATGAGCCACCGCGATGCCGTCTCCGAGGTGCCCGAGGGCTTTACCGTTACCGCCAGCACCGACGTGTGCCCGGTTGCCGCCATGGAGTGCGTCGAGCGCAAGATCTTCACCACGCAGTTCCACCCCGAGGTCAAGCATTCCGAGTACGGTCAGCAGCTGCTGAGCAACTTCCTGTTTGAGATCTGTGGCCTGGAGCCCAACTGGAGCATGGACAACCTGGTCGAGACCATGACGGCCGAGTTCCGCGAGAAGGTCGGCGACGACCGCGTGATTCTGGCCCTGTCCGGTGGCGTTGACTCCTCCGTCGTGGCTGCGTTGGGCGCTCGCGCCGTGGGCAAGCAGATGACCTGCGTGTTCATCAACCACGGTCTGCTGCGCAAGGGCGAGCCCGAGCAGGTTGAGGAGGTCTTCACCAAGCAGTTTGACGTCGACTTTATCCACGTCCACGCCGAGGACCGTTATGCCGAGCTTTTGGCCGGCGTGACCGAGCCCGAGGAGAAGCGCCGCATCATCGGTACGCAGTTCTGGAAAGAGTTCTTCGCGGTGGCGCAGCAGCTCGAGACCGACGGCAAGCCGGTCAAGTACCTGGCCCAGGGCACCATCTACCCCGACATCATCGAGTCCGGCGCTCGCAAGACGGGCGGCAAGACGGCCACCATCAAGAGCCATCACAACCTGATCCCGTTCCCCGAGGGCGTGCACTTCGACCTTATTGAGCCGCTCGACCACTTCTTTAAGGACGAGGTCCGCGCGCTTGGTCTGGCGCTTGGCCTGCCGGGTCACATCGTGTTCCGTCAGCCTTTCCCGGGTCCGGGTCTGGCCATCCGCATCATCGGTGCGGTCGATAAGGAGAAGCTCGAGATCCTCAAGAATGCCGACGCTATCGTGCGTGAGGAGCTGGATGCCTACAATCAGCGCCTGTTTGAGCAGACCGGCGAGCGCAACTCCGAGCACAGCTGCTGGCAGTACTTTGCGGTTCTGCCCGACATTAAGTCCGTCGGCGTTATGGGCGACGAGCGCACCTACCAGCGCCCGATCATCCTGCGCGCCGTCGAGTCCAGCGATGCCATGACCGCCGACTGGGCCAAGCTGCCCTACGACGTGCTGGCCCGCATCTCCGGCCGCATCGTGGCCGAGGTCCCCGGTGCCAACCGCGTGTGCTACGACATCACGTCCAAGCCGCCCGCGACGATCGAGTGGGAATAGAACAGACGTTCGATTCTGTGTTATAATATCCTGCAATGGGCGCGGCCTCTTCCGAAGGCGCGCCCATTGCTATATTTGGTCGGATATCGACGGAAACCCAAGCTCAGGGAGGTTTGTTGCGATGGCATACGATTTCAAGAAGGAGTTCAGGGAGCTCTACAGGCCGTCCGGCAAGCCGAGCGTCGTAACCGTTCCGCCTATGAGCTACGTCGCCGTGCGGGGCAAGGGCAATCCCAATACCGAAGGCGGCGAGTACCAGAACGCGTTGCCGCTGCTCTACGGCGTCGCTTATACCATCAAGATGTCGAAGAAGGGCCCGCGAGAGATCGAAGGCTATTTCGACTTCGTCGTGCCTCCGCTCGAGGGCTTCTGGTGGCAAGACCGCACCGATGGCGAGATTGATTATGCGCGGAAGGATGACTTCAACTTCATCTCGTGCATCCGTCTGCCCGATTTCGTCACTCGCGAGGACTTCGACTGGGCAGTTTCGGAAGCTGCCGCCAAGAAGAAGCTGGACTTCTCGGCGGTCGAGCTGCTGAGGGTCGACGAGGGCCTTTGCGTTCAGTGCATGCATACCGGGCCTTACGACGACGAGCCGGCGACCATAGACGCCATGCGCACATTCGCGGCGGAACGGGGCTACGCCCCCGACTTCTCCGAAGCCCGTCTGCATCACGAGATTTACCTCTCCGACCCGCGCAAGTGCGCGCCGGAGAAGCTCAAGACCGTGATCCGTCATCCCATAAAGTTGATTTAGCGAAGCGAGTGACGCCGATGGCTTCGGCTTTTTGGGGGCTCACCGTGGCGTAGTCGGCAACGGGACGCGCCATGCGACCGGTGGCGGAGGCCGAGGCGCGGGAGCGCGCGTTCGTTTGCACCGCCTCGCACGACCTCGTCACCCCGCTCATGGCGGTGACCGCGAACTGCGACGTGCTTGAAGCGGAGGCATCCGATCAGGCCGGCCTTGCGTCCTGGGTCGCCAACATCCGTGCAGCGGCGGACGAGATGGCGACTCGCATCGCTGACATGCTCATGCACATGGGCGGCGACTAGACAGGGCGATCCCTGCAACGGGTATTATTATCCGGGAAGCGTTTGATTGCGAGGCACGCTGGTGTGAGGGCCTGAGTCGTCAGGCCCTCACAGGGGGACCGCGATGGTGGCCACC
>CALLFD010000073.1 GCA_937997605.1 uncultured Collinsella sp.
AAATTCGATCGAGTGGGGTTGCCGCAAATGCCTCGCGCACGTCGTCGTTGCGCTTAAAGGTGGCCGCACCACCATAGGCGATATAGCAGCCCAGCTCCACAAAGCGCTCCATCGTGGCGCGGTCCTCGCCAAAGCAGTGCAGCACACAACCGGCCTGGGGCACGCCCACCTCACGAAGCACGTTGTAGGCGTCCACGTGCGAGGTGCGCTCCTGGTCCGTGTCCTCGTGACGCAGATGTAGCTCCACCGGCACGTTACGGCACACGGCAAGCTCGAGCTGGCGCGCCATGCAGTCAATCTGCACGTTATGGGGTGCCGGCGCGATATCGTCGTCATAGTCCATGTGGTAGTCCAGGCCGATTTCGCCAATACCGGCGCATAAGGGATCATCGAGTGCGGCAACGACCTGTGCGTGAACGTCGTCGGCATAGTCCGGCGCGCCATACGGATGCACGCCGGCAAGATACTTGATCTGCGGGATATCCTGCATCGGCAGAATCTCGCGCGTCAGCCAGTCGCTATAGTCCGTCACGCTGCGTTTATCAGCGATGGGGTCGAACATCGTCACCAACAGGTCGACGCCCGCCGCCTTGGCACGCACGAGCGTCTCAGGCACATCCTTGCCCCAGAACGAAAGCAGATGCGCATGCGTGTCGGCAAGCGGTGCCAAGGGCACGGGACAAGCAACCGTCTTCTTTTTCTTGGTAAACGTCACACGTTCGGCATTAGGCATCATGGATTAGCTCCTGGGCCAGACGGACAAAGTCAGCAACATCAAGCGTCTCGGCGCGCGTGGTGGGTGCAATACCGCAAGTCTCAAAGGCAGCATCGAGCACGTCCTTGGCAAAGCCGTTGGCGCTCATGGAATTGCGGATGGTCTTGCGACGCTGAGCAAATGCAGCATCAATCACGCGGGCCACAAATTCGCGATCGAGCCCCTCGGGCACCACGCCGTCAACACGGTCGATACGCGCGACGGCCGAGTCCACGTGCGGCGCCGGCATAAAGCAACGCGGCGGCACCTCAAAGCGACCCGTCACCTGCGCGTACAGGCCGAGTTTTGCCGTGTAGCCGCCATAGGTCTTGTTACCGGGCGTTGCGGCAATGCGATCGGCAACCTCCTTTTGAACCATGACGACAGCGCGCTTAAGCGCGGGCATCGTCTGGAAGAACTGAAGGATGATCGTCGCCGCCACGTTGTAGGGCAGATTCGCGACAAACACCGTCGGCGTACCGCCCGCAACCTGCTCAATCTGCTCCGGGCCCACCTTGAGCGCATCGCCCATGATAAAGCGGAAGTT
>CALLFD010000074.1 GCA_937997605.1 uncultured Collinsella sp.
GGCGGGTCGTCTGTGCCACCGGCGAGGTGATGGCGACCTTTTTGCCATAGCAGGCGTTGAGCAGCGTGGACTTGCCGGCGTTGGGGCGGCCGACCAGGGCCACGAAGCCACTGCGGAAACCGGGCTCAACGTCGCCAAAGCCCGCAAGGCTGTCGTCCTCATCGCACAGGGCGTCGAGTTCCTCGTCGCTCATGCCCTCAAACGGGTCGAACTCCTCGACCTCATCGCAATCCTCGGTCGCCTTAGCATCCAGGGACTCTTCGTCCAAAATCTCATCGGTAGGCTGCATATTGTCGGACATGGGAATCCCTTTCTAAATAAAGTCGAGCGTGTGGGCAAAAACAAGCAAGCCCACGATCGCGGCGGTGATGGAAAGAACGTATACAGAGGCGGCGGCGATGTCCTTCGCACGCTTGGCCAGCGGATGGAGCTCCTGGGTCGCCAAGTCGACGATGGCCTCCATGGCGGTGTTACACAGCTCGCCATGAATCACCAAGCCACAGCAGATGATAATCGTGGCCCACTCGGCAATATCGAGCCCCACGATGCAGCCAGCAATGACGGTGCACACGCCTGCCACGAGCATGACCTTAATGTTGCGCTCGGTCTTGACGGCAGTGACGAAGCCCTCCATGGCGTATGAGAACGACTTTAAAAAGGACGGATGGTCCTTGTTCGATCCGGGAATCATAAACGGCTCCTAGTCGTGGGCATGATTGGTGATGGGGCCGACGTGAACGAGTTTGGGGTCCTCGCCGCGCTCGAGCGCCAGATCGCGCAGGATAGCGTCCTCGCGGGCCTCCATGACCTCGGCCTCGTCGTCCTCGATATGGTCATACCCCAGCAGGTGCAGCATGCCGTGTACAAGCATCAGGCGGCACTCGTCGGCAGGGCTATTGCCAAAGCCGGGGGCCTGACGGGCAATGACCTGCGGAGCCAAGATGATATCGCCGAGCTCGAGCGTCTCATTGGCGGGAATATCCTCGTCAAAGGCCGAGTCACATTCAAACGAGAGCACATCGGTGGTGCGGTCGATGCCACGCCACTCGTGGTTGAGCTCGTGCATCTCGTCCTCGTCGACATACGAAAGGGAAA
>CALLFD010000075.1 GCA_937997605.1 uncultured Collinsella sp.
ACCGCCGTTGCGGTGGATATTTCGCCCCTTCCACGGCGGGCGAGCTCGGCGCCTTCAGTCTTGGTTGCATTCTCGGGCAGTTTCTTGTTGCTCATCGCGATCGTCTCCTTCGTTTAGAACCCCGACCGCGTAAACTAACTACACGCGAATCGACAGGTTCTTTTTATCATCGCTCCAGTTGCAAGCATTGCGCGCGGGGCATGCAAAGCAGGCGCGCGACGCTTTGTCGGCTGCATAGAGCAGGCGCTCGAGCGGTTGGCTGTTCACGCGCAGCTTTCGATGGCCCAGAATGGCCGTCTTAATGGCTGCGGCATCGGCCGGCTCAAACGCTACGTCATCGGGCATACCGCCGAGAATCGCATCAGCGACGCGTTCGCTTGCAACATCATGGGATATACCCGATTCATACTGTTCATCTTTGCCGATATCGTGAAGAAGTGCCGTGGCGTAGATGACCTCGCGGTCAAATTCGAGCTGTTCCTCGAGATTCTTGATCCACATAATGCGAGCGACATCCAGCAGGTGGTCAATACCGTGGCGGCAGAAGATGCGCCCCGATTCCAACTGTGCAATGCTGCCCAAGTGCCGCCGGAACAGACCGTTGGCACAGATGTAATCAATGCGAGGCATGGCACCAAAAGGCGCCAGGCCCGAAGCCATAAAACCGCGACGCGGCGTTCCCTCGTCAGTATTCGATGTAAAGTCGTTGACGACTCTCATAGTTAGCGTCCCAGCATCCTAAAGAATCGCTCCTCGAGCGCCGGATCGGCCTCAAAGACGCCGCGACGAGCGAGCGTCACGGTCTTGGTGCCAGGCTTTTGCACGCCGCGCATGGTCATGCACATATGCTCAGCTTCCATGAGCACAATCGCTCCCTGGGGAGCGAGATACTCCATGAGGGCATCGGCAACTTGTGCGCACAACTGCTCCTGCAGCTGCAGACGACGGGCGTAGACCTCTACCGTGCGGGCAAGCTTAGAAAGCCCTGCGACACGGCCGTTGGGGATATAGCCAATGGCAGCCTTGCCGTAAAACGGCAGCAGATGATGCTCGCACAGCGAGTAAAACGTGATGTCGCGCTCGATAACCAAATCGTTCGAAGCGACGGCAAAGGTTTTGGACAGGTGCTCCTCGGCACTCTGGTCCATACCACCGGCGATCTCACCATACATACGGGCAACGCGCGCCGGGGTCTCCAGCAGGCCCTCACGAGTTGGGTCCTCGCCTATGCCCTCAAGCAACAGCTTAATGGCGGCCTCGACTTTTTCCTGATCGACCATCTGGGCCTCACTTTTCCGATTTTGCGTTCGCGCTATGGTACCACGCCCTTTGGCATCGGCCACAAGCTACATAGTATGGGTCGAATAGACCGGATCGTCCCGCCAAAGCTCCACAGCGTCGCAAAGCGCAACGCCCTCGCGCACAGCACGGGCGCGCGTGGCGTTCATATCAATCACGCGCTGATTGCTCGAGCCCCTAAAACGCAATGAGATATCGTACAGATCCTGAACAAACGGGCCATCCACCAACATATCGAGGCAGGCAAGGATACGGTCCGTCGCCTCGGTATGGTGACGACCACCCGGCATAAGCTCCTCGAGCACGTCGCCGGTAAAGCACCAAATGGTCTTGCCCGACCCCGCGGGATAGGCCGCACGCACGCGTTCGATAAAGTCAACAAGCCCCGCCTGATTCTCGGGCTCCATAGGCTCGCCGCCCAGAATCGTCAGGCCATCGATAAAGGGATGGTCGAGGCTCTCGATAATCTTGTCCTCGACGGCACAATCGAACGGCTCACCCGCAGCAAAGTCCCACGCGACAGAGTTAAAGCAGTTCTTGCACCCACGACGGCACCCGCTCACAAACAGAGAAGTACGAACGCCTTCCC
>CALLFD010000076.1 GCA_937997605.1 uncultured Collinsella sp.
CGTCGCGCTCGCGGAGGGCGCTTTTCTATCGGCGCCGAGAGAGGCCCGCGGGGGAGGTTCCCCCTGCGGGCCTCTTTGCGTTTTGGGGAGAGGGCCCTCGGTCGGGCGGCGTCTTCCGGCCTCCGCATCGGCCTGCTTGCGGGGCCGCACGAGCCCGGTTAGCGCAGGGTACGCGTGTTTATGTCAAGCAGGCAATGAACAAAGTGGCACGCGCAATTTGAGCAGTTTGGCAGACGGCCTGGTTAAACGTTCGCCTTCCCGAGCATCAGCGCCGCATCCATGCGGTGGCTCGATCCCCCGAACTCGATGAGCCTTCCGTGATGCACGATCCTGTCGATCATCGCAGCCGCGAGCTTGTCGTCCCCCAGGATCGTCCCCCATTTGCTGAACTCGATGTTGGTCGTGAAGATCATGCTCCTCCTCTCGTAGCAGGCGGAGACCACCTGGAACAGCAGCCGCGCGCTTTCCACGTCGATCGGCACGTACCCGAACTCGTCGAGTATGACAAGGTCGTTCCTTTCGATGTCCTTCATCATCGCCTCGAGTCGGTGCTCCCTCTTGGCCTTCGCCAGCGACAGCGCCAGCTCGGCGGCGGTGTAGAACCTGACCGCCTTGCCGGCCATCACGCACGCGCTGCCGATCGCGATGGCCAGGTGCGTCTTGCCGCGCCCGGTCTGCCCATGGAACACGAAATCCTGGGCCGCATCGACGAACGACAGGCTCTTGAGGTCGTCCACGCCGTAGCCGTCCGGGAACGCGACCTGCGAGAAGTCGTACCCGTCGAACGATTTGACCTGCGGGAACTTCGCCCTTCTGTACAGCCTGGAGCGCTTGTTCCTCTCCCTGACGTCCATCTCGTATCCGATGAGGTCGCTGACGGCCCTCAGCTGGGCCGCGCTGGACGACGCGAGGAACCACTCGATCGTCTCGTTGCTGAAGTAGAGCGCGCGGGCCAGCCTGCGCAGCTGCTCGGCATCGCCCTTCGACCTCACCGCCATCCTAGGACACCCCCTCGAGCATCGCGTCGTACACGCCGAGGTCGACGGGCTCGTCGTATGAGATCGAGCCGCCCTCCGCCCTTGCCGCGGCTATGGCCACGCTCGCCTCGTCGAGCCTGCCGGTGAGCTGCAGGGCCGCCTCCATCGCGCCGACCGCGGCGTCCCATCCGCGCCGGTCGACCTGGTCCCTCATGATCCTCAGGCTGCCCCCTAGGTCCTTTTTGCCGAGGCCGTCCATGTAATCGCGCAGGTCGTCGGGGATGGCCTCGCGCACCCCGCTGTTCCGCCACGCCCCAAGCTTCATCGTCAGCAGGGGCAGCTGGCTCGCGGGGTTTGCCGTGTCCGTGGGCGCTGACCCGTATTGGCGCTCGTGCTCGCAGACGAGCTCCCCGGACTCCGTGTACACGGTGACGGCGGTGGCGCCCAGCCCGACGATGACCCGCCGGCCGGCGAGCGAGGGGTCGGTCGAGTAGCGGTGCGGGCCGTCGACGCAGATCTTCCCCTGCTTGTCGGCCTTGCAATGCGCGTACCTGACCACCGTGAACGCCGCTTCCGGCAGCCCCGCCATCGCGACCGAGTCCTCGACGAACAGCTGCTTCTCGTCCTCGCCCTTGAGGTAGTGGGACTTGGACAGCGAGTAGCATCTGCCCAGCAGCCTCTCGTTGAACGAATCGACGTTGCAGAGCCTCGGGATCGGCACGAACAGGTTCGATCTCACGAACCTGACCTTGCTCTCGACGTTGCCCTTCTCGTGCCCGGAATAGGGGTTGCAGAACGAGAAGGCGAACCCGTAGTGGGCGGCGAACGCGGCGAAGGTCTCGGTGGTCCTGACCTCGTCGCAGACCCTGCGGCCGACGCCGGTGGCGTTGTCGAAGACGATCCTGGTGGGGACGCCGCCCACGTATTCGAAGATCTGCTTGAGCGCCTGGCACACGCACTCGGCGTTCTCGGAGGGGAAGACCTGGGCGAACCCCATGTTGGAGAACGGGAAGGAGAGCACGAAGAAGCTCATCCTGCGTCTTGCGCCGACGATGGCGAAGTCGGCCTCGCCGAAGTCGGCCTGCGCCTCGCCGGGGCTCCACACCAGGTCGAGGTAGGATTCGGCGACGCCTCTCCTCTGGACTTTGAGGTCGTGGACGTAATGCCTGACGGTGGACTCGCTGCAGGCGACGCCGTGCTCGTCGCGAAGGCGCTGCCAGATGCGGCGCGCGGTGTGCCTTTGCTTGCGCCAGCCCCGCTCGTCCTCGTCGAGGTACCCCTCGATGACCGGCCTGTACGCGTCGAGCATCTTCTCCCTGGGCTCCTTCACCGGCATCTGCGGCGACAGGTCGGGGGCGGCCAGCTTCGCGTACACGGTGTTGCGCGAGACGCCGACCTTTCGCGCGATCTCGGAGATGGACTCGCCGCTTTTGCGCAGCTGGCGTATAGAATAGGTTTGCGACATGCTGATCATACCTTTCTGACCTCCTTGGTTGATTTCTCTAGGCGAAAACCAAGTTAGTCGATTGAGTTTGTCGGCATGTCTGCCTTTGTGCTCAAATTGATCAAGCCGATCTGTTCATTTTGAAGTTACCACCTACAATCCAGGAGCTGTATGACGAGAAGCGGAAGAAGGGGCCCGAAGGGGCCGGCAGGCCCGCCGCCGACCTCGCCGAAGCGGCCAGGAAGATGATCTCCGCGAGCTTGGAGCTTGCGGAGAAGGTGGATGCGGCGTAGCATGGCCGCTTAGATCCCGGGTTCGGGAGAAGGCTGGAACCCCTTATCGTCCCGATTCGCCGTTCGCTCGGGTCGCCTTCGGCGGCGCGTCGCCAGAACGGCTTACACCAACAATCTCGACACTACCTGCACAAGACGCTTCCTAAAAAGATAGTCATATTTTCGCTCCAAGCATCTTGCCGACCTCGCTCTAAACGAAACCAAGCTTTTGAAACTGGCATTACAGCGCAGTCAATACCAAACGGCACGCAAAACGAGCGATAGGAGACAGCATTTGTTTAGTCCACTTCCTCGATTCACCATGACGCTATCCTCAATTGTTCCCATCTGTTTTGATCGCTATGCTTATATACTTCGTTAAAAAGAATTTCGAATATATGCACCTTTTGTGCTCTATTTGCCGCTACCTCGTTCTTGTTTGGGATTTTTGATGCAAGCTGTTTTGAACTTGCTGAACAACCCAATCATTTGTTGGCCGCAATACGAAAATGCATATTGCTCCAAAGAACCACTTTGAATGATTCCTCCTAATAGGCTTAATATCGAGCAACTGTAATGGCTTTTCGTCAGTTTAGCCGAGTGTTTATGCTGCCTAAGGTAAAATATTGTATTTGTAAATATGTGCAGCAGACCAAGAGAAGCAGTGGGAGCAACAATGGGACGCAATGTTCGACATTATTGGATAGACTTATTAAATGTAATTGCCTGCTTTGCCGTCGTTGTACTCCATTGTTCGACGAGTATCTTCATGAATACTGGTGATGCAGAATGGTTGATTGATGTTGTATATCAATCACTTTGCATCTTTGCAGTGCC
>CALLFD010000077.1 GCA_937997605.1 uncultured Collinsella sp.
TGGGTGTTTACAACCCTTATAACCATCGCTGGGATCCAAGCCAAACCTACAATTCGATGAATTGGTATCGAAGCAACATCTTTATGCCCGTGAGCACCAGCTCGATTCAGCGTGGCGATGTGATTTATTATCGCGGGCATATCGCAATCGCACTTGGCGGCGGTATGATGATTGACTCCTGGCCTCATCAGGGTGTCGGTATTCATCCCGTCAGCGCTAGGGGAAATGTGATCGGCGCAGCCCGTCCGTTTATCTAATTGATTCCTTGTAAGACAGTCGGTACCGGTTGGGGGCCTGAAATGAATGCTCGGATTGATCATCGAATTTGCTGGCGAGCAATCGGCTTGGTGCTACTATCCGCCTCGCTCTCGGTTTTCGCCCCCGCGTTTTCTTGCACTGCTTATGCCGTGGAAGAGGGGGCGGATAACGATATCGTAGAGCGCGACTCGACGGAAGGGTCGGGTGCTTTTGTCGGCGGCGGTCTCGCTCAAGATTCCAACGATTATGCTGGCAAAACAGCGGAAGATTCGAATCCACAGGTTGTCGAAAGCCAAGACTCGTCGACGACGGAAAAACTATCTGGATGGCAATGGGACGGTTTGTCCTGGTATTACTATCTTGACGACTGCCGTTTGACCGGAATGCAGAATGTTGACGGCTCGTTGTTTTATTTGGACCCCGCTCGTGACGGCGCGATGAGTTGCGGCTGGATTTTTACTGACAATAAGTGGTATTACGCGAGTCCATCAGGCGCTTTGGCAAATGGTTGGCAGCTTATCGGAGGCCAATGGTACTGGTTTGACTCCATTGACGGCTGTTCCATGGTTACTGGGCGACGTGTTATCGATGGGCATCCTTATCTTCTTGGAACCTATGGACTGATTAATGGATGGTGTCTTGATAACGGTTTATGGTATTGGGGTAGCAATGGTGAAGTCTTAACCGGTTGGCTTCAAACTGGCAATAACTGGTATTGGCTTGATCCCGCCAATGATGGTGCTATGTCTAGGGGAATCGTTTCCGTTGGCTCATCACGTTATTATTTATCGGATTCCGGTGCAATGGCTGTTGGTTGGGCGTTTGATGGTACGGACTGGTATTACGCAGACGGTTCCGGCGCACTTGCGTCGGGCTGGCGTTCGGTGAACGGCGCTTGGTATTGGCTCGATATCGCAAATGACAATAGAATGGTTACCGGCTTTTTTTCCATCGGATCGAATCGGTATCATTTTTCTTCAACGGGAGCGCTGTCACTCGGCTGGTTTATGAGCGATGGAGACTGGTATTACGCTGAGCCATCTAATGCATCGGGTATTGTAAAGACGGGTTGGCTGAAGGACGGTAGCCAATACTATTATCTTGATCCTGCCGTCGACGGCAAAATGCTGCTCGGGCATTTTTCTGTAAATGGGAAAAGCTATTATGCAAAAGGCTCAGGCGCTGTTGCTTGTCGTGAATGGGTAGATGTCCAGGACTCGGTTCAGGATGGTCCGTCTAAGGCTTTTGCTGGTTCTGACTGCTCGTTGTGCGGAACATTGCGCAATGGGAAGTTATTTACTTCAAACGGCGATGGCGAATTGGTCGAAGCGCGCGGTTTCGTGACGCTTGGTGGCTGCATTTTCTATGCTGATCCGACTAATGGCTCCTTGAGCGTCGGCTGGCAGAACGTTAACGGAAAATGGTACTTCTTTGATGAGACCGCTGGCTATGCACGATCTGGCTGGCTGAGCAAGGATGGCTCCTGGTTCTATTTAGATCCATCTACTTACGTTATGAAAACCGGTTGGGTTGCCGTTAACGGATATTGGTATTACTTGAATTCGTCTGGTTATATGCAGACGGGATGGCTCAATTTGGGCGGCACCTGGTATTGGCTTGATGCTAGTGGGGCTATGGCTACTGGCTGGCGCGTTGTGGACGGATCCTGGAATTACTTCATGGCTAACGGCGCGTGGGTGTCAGACTATATGGACGCTAAAGCTCAAAGTTATTCAAGCAATACAAATTGGCTGATACTTGTCGATACGTCGCGTTGTATCACGAGCATCTACACTGGGTCATGGAATAATTGGTCCTTAAACCGTCGATATGTATGTTCGACGGGAAAAGCCAGTACGCCAACTGTGATAGGGGAGTACCAAGTCTACGGAAAGGGATACTCCTTTGGGCATGGATATACTTGCTATTACTACACACAGTTCTACGGTGATTATCTATTCCATTCTTCGCCCTACTACGTCAACAGTAACCGGGTGATGGATCCCACGATGGGCGTTCCATCCTCTGCAGGATGTGTGCGCCTTGAGATCCAGAACGCAAAATGGATTTACGATAACATTCCTTATGGAACAAAGGTTGTTACCTATTGATATTGGACAAGTGTCTTTAAAGGTGGGAGAAAGACACTGATTCTTAAGGGACTCTTTTCCAATTGAGGTGCTTTGATTTGGCAAGCGGTTTCATGAGAAGGCAGTCATAAACTGTATGCACTTCCGGTGCGCAGGATTTTAATTCTCTACGAGCTTCCTTTTCAGATTATTTTGAAAAGCCAACCATCTCGCTCCCTCTAGGGGGGCGAGATGTCGGTGTTGGTGTTAAAAATTACGGGAGCACCATTCAATTTGCCGCCATGTATTATCTAAAGGCCGAGCCTTCTCCTGTCTTTTTTGAGCGTAATAAACAACACCTTAAATCTCTAATGATTGCTTTGCTAATCTTTGCTTTGCTAATCTTGAAAACATGACTTTGGGAGGATTTTTGGAAATAGAAAAGGGAAATGGTACAGGCGTATGCGTACTTCTTTCAGCATATAAACCTGATCTTAAGTTTTTCGCCGCTCAACTTGATTCGATTGATGAACAAACGTTTCCGGTTACGCTTTTGGTCAGAAATGACTGCCCCGAATCGGCCTCTTTAGAGGGGTTTATCCAAGAGCATATAAAGAAAAACGCCTATCGTTATTATCATGGCGATAAAAATCTCGGTTATGTCAAATCGTTCGAGGCACTACTCTCTTTGGCAGAAGGGGATTACGTAGTTTTTTGCGATCAAGATGATATTTGGGAGCCTAACAGAGTTCAAGTTTCGCTCAACCATATGCTAGAAGAAGGCTCAATTCTTGATGTTTGCGATAGATCGGTAATCGACGAAAACGGAAACATGCTGGTAGAGAGCTACAGAAAAGCTCATCCAAATTCGCCTGAAGTAAATTGGTGCTCCGGAGAGGATATTACTATTCAGGCTGCAAGTGTATGCTACGGCATTGGTATGGCTCTCATGCTAGATGCGAGTGCTGCTAAGTCGATGATTCCCTTTCCGGAATCCACTGCACATGATTTGTGGTTGACATTGGGCTGCAGCGAACTGGGGAAGTGCAGTTTTACAACGACTCCCTTGGTTAAGTATCGTCGACATGGCGGGAATGAAACTGGATTCCTTGCGGGTGTTGCTTCAAAAGATGATTGGTATTTAACAAGAGTTAAAAACAGGGTTGATACAGCTAAGCAATTTGCCGAAAGATTTCCTGATTCACCGCACCTAAAGGAAATAATGGGGTTCGCCGATGCAAGAGAGCGACGCTCCATAATTGGCTTGCTTAAATATCGACGAGCTTGCCCGTCCATTGCTAAAGCTGAAATCATTATGCGACTTGTACCGAATTGGCTGTTTCTTTTGATTTTAAACATGATTAAAGAAGCAAAATAGCTTCGTATCCGAATCGCGACTTGTTCAGAAGGGCGCTTATATTTGTGGAAGCCACAGAGAAGACTCTTTCGATTAAACACAATATGTTCTGGAATACCGTTGGCTCGTTGACGAATTTAGGCTGTCAATGGCTAATCACTATATTGGTCGTTCGACTGTCTGATGGATATAGTGCTGCTGGAATTTATTCCCTTGCTATGTCTATTTTCAACATGTTTTCTCAATTGGCCCAATACAGGATGTACACGGTACAAATTGCAGATGTTGAAAGGAAAAACTCTGCTGGTGAATACCTGACTTTTCGTT